>NZ_CP101125.1:7235000-7328926 GCF_024296925.1 Pseudomonas nunensis | reverse complement strand
TTAATTACGCCTTTCTTGCAGAAGGTGTCTTTTTGGCCATTAAACGCGGGATTCGACGGGCTACAGGAGGCAGACGCAGCATTATCAGCAACGCACCTATAGAAGCATAGACAGCCCACTCCTTCAGATCCGCACGAACGATCCACAACATATGCAGCAGCCCGAGACCGAGAATCACATAAACCAGTCGATGCAGCTTCTTCCAGCGAGCCCCCAAACGTCGCTGACTGTAACGATTGGATGTCACGGCCAGCGCCAGCAAACAAAGAAACCCTAGCGTCCCGACAATAATGTAAGGCCGCTTGCGCAACTCGACGCCCAGCTGCGACCAGTCAAAACCAAGAATGAACGCCGTATACCCACTCATATGCAGGACGACATAGGCAAAGCACCACAGCCCTAGCTGCCGCCGAACCGCCACCCACCCCGCCCAACCGGTCAACTTCTGCAGGGGCGTCATGCTCAATGTAATAAGCAGAAGGACAAGCGTCCCGAACCCCAGCCGATCAACCAGCACTTTGCCCGGATCAGGCCCCAGCACATCCGCCCAAGCCTGATACAACCAAATCAACGGCCATACCGCTGCAGCTATAAAGACGCCTATTCGCCAAAACGGAAAACGCATCAGTAGTTCTTCCGCAAATCGAGCCCTGTATAGAGAGAGGCGACTTCATCCGAGTAACCATTGAACATCTGCGTGTCCCGCACATTGGGTTTGAACAGACCACTCGGCAAACGCCGCTCCCGCGCCTGGGTCCAGCGCGGGTGATCGACCGTAGGGTTCACGTTCGCATAGAACCCATACTCGTCCGCAGCAATGCTCTGCCAGGTTGTCTTCGGCTGCTCACTGACCAGACTGATCCGCACGATTGATTTAACGCTCTTGAAGCCGTACTTCCACGGCACCACCAAACGCAGTGGCGCGCCATTCTGATTCGGCAATTCCCGGCCATACATGCCCACCGCAAGAATCGCCAACGGATTCATCGCCTCATCCAGGCGCAGCCCTTCCACATAAGGCCAGTCGATCAAGGCAAAACCGGAGCGCTGCCCGGGCATGACCTTGGGATCCTCCAGGGTTTCGAAGCGAATGTATTTGGCGTTGGAAGTAGGCTCGACCTGCTTGATTAGCGCCGAGATGGGAAAGCCTATCCAGGGAATGACCATCGACCACGCCTCCACACAGCGAAGACGGTAAATCCGCTCCTCCAACTGATAAGGCTTCATGAAGTCTTCCAGTGCATACCTTCCCGGCTTGCCCACCTCCCCGTCCACGACCACGCTCCACGGCTCGGTCTTCAGCACACCGGCATTGGCCGCCGGATCACCTTTATCCGTGCCGAACTCGTAGAAGTTGTTGTAGTGGGTCGCGTCCTTGAACGGGGTGATCGCCTCATCCTTGACGTTAACCGCCCCCCATTTGGTAGAAGGCAGCTTTTCGGCAAACCAGGAAGGCGCCTTGCCAGGCTCGACATCGGCATAACGCGCAGCATCGTCGGCATTCGCCCAACGAGGAAGACTGCTCACGGCCAAACCGACCACGGCAGCACCGAGCACTTTACGACGAGATAGATAGAAGGATTCAGGCGTGACGTCCGACTCATGACAGTCGGACGCTTTGGGGACTTTGATCAGCATGGCTACTCCGCAGCATTGGAGGACAGATGCACCAATAGACTGCGGAGTATGAGGGAAATTACATCATTCGGCGTTTTTGTGACGACGAAGACGTAGCAGATATTGAACCGGGCCAGAGGCTGCATACCCGAGGAATACCAGCAGCAGAATGCGCGGCGGATCACTGAAGACCACGGCAAACACCAGCACTACGGCAAGGATCGCTACGAAAGGCACCCGCCCCTTCAAGTCCAGCTCCTTGAAGCTGTTGTACTTGATGTTACTGACCATCAGCATGCCGGCAGCCGCCACCATCAAAGCCACCAGGAATGACATCTTGGAACCCTGGATCCCGTAATCACTGAATGCCCAGACAATCCCCGCCACCACACCGGCGGCTGCCGGGCTGGCCAGGCCAATGAAGTAGCGCTTGTCTGCGGTGCCAACCTGAGTGTTGAACCGAGCCAGACGCAACGCCGCGCCGGCCACATAAATGAAGGCAACCATCCAGCCGACCTTGCCCATATCACCCAGGGCCCAGCCGAAGGCCAGCAACGCCGGCGCAACACCAAAGGCAACCATGTCCGACAGCGAGTCGTACTCGGCACCGAATGCGCTTTGGGTATTGGTCATGCGCGCAACCCGGCCATCCAGGCCGTCGAGCACCATGGCGACGAAAATCGCTATGGCGGCGAATGCAAAATACTTGCTCGCATTCACCGAGTCACCGGCGCTCAAGGCGGCCTGCGCGCTCATCGAATTGATTATGGAGTAGAACCCTGCGAACAGATTCGCAGTGGTAAAGAGATTCGGCAGAAGATAGATACCACGATGCCGGACTTTACGACCTTCAGCGTCATGCCCTTCCTCGATGTGTTCATCGATGGGCAGCAGACTTTCGGCGTCAGGAGCCTGGTTTGGCTCTTCGGGACGTTCGCTCATGGACATTACCTTGCAACAGGATGGAAAGTTTCGACAGGTGTCTGGGACGACGGTTCGGCCGCAAACGATGCAGCTTTATACCAGAACCGGCGATCCAAACGAAAAAACGCGGCCTAGGCCGCGTTTTCCGTACAAGCGTGCGACTTAGTTTTTGGCTTTGTCGACGATCTTGTTGGCACCGATCCACGGCATCATGGAGCGCAGTTGCTCGCCGATGATTTCGATACCGTGAGCGGCGTTGTTACGACGCTTGGCGGTCATCGAAGGATAGCCGGTTGCGCCTTCGCTGATGAACATCTTGGCGTATTCGCCGTCCTGAATACGTTTCAGGGCGTTGCGCATGGCCTGACGGGATTCGGCGTTGATCACTTCCGGACCGGTCACGTACTCGCCGTACTCAGCGTTGTTGGAGATCGAGTAGTTCATGTTGGCGATACCGCCTTCGTACATGAGGTCAACGATCAGTTTCAGTTCGTGCAGGCATTCGAAGTAGGCCATTTCCGGCGCGTAGCCAGCTTCAACCAGGGTTTCGAAACCGGCTTTTACCAGTTCAACGGTACCGCCGCACAGAACGGCTTGTTCGCCGAACAGGTCGGTTTCGGTCTCGTCCTTGAAGGTGGTTTCGATGATGCCGGTACGACCGCCACCAACGCCAGCGGCGTAGGACAGCGCAACGTTTTTGGCGTTGCCGGAAGCATCCTGGTAGATAGCGATCAGGTCAGGGATACCGCCGCCTTTGACGAACTCGGAACGCACAGTGTGGCCCGGTGCTTTCGGCGCGATCATGATCACGTCGAGGTCAGCGCGCGGAACAACCTGGTTGTAGTGGATCGCGAAGCCGTGGGAGAAGGCCAGGGTGGCGCCTTTCTTGATGTTCGGCTCGATTTCGTTCTTGTACAAAGCAGACTGGAACTCGTCCGGGGTCAGGATCATGACCAGGTCGGCAGCAGCAACAGCGGAAGCAACGTCAGTCACTTTCAGGCCGTGAGCTTCGGCTTTGGCAACAGTGGCCGAACCTTTACGCAGACCAACAGTAACGTCAACGCCGGAATCTTTCAGGTTGCACGCTTGAGCGTGGCCCTGGGAACCGTAACCGATGATGGCAACTTTCTTGCCCTGGATGATCGACAGGTCGCAGTCTTTTTCGTAATAAACTTTCATGAAATTCCCCTATATATCCAGGCCGTTCAGGCCATTCGCTAATTTGGTTTAGATGCTGAGTACTTTGTCGCCGCGAGCAATGCCGGTTACGCCGCTACGGACGGTTTCCAGAATCGAGGCGGTGCCGATGGACTGAATGAAGCTGTCGAGCTTGTCGCTGGTACCGGTCAGTTGAACGGTATACACGCTGGCGCTGACATCGACGATCTGCCCACGGTAAATATCGGTAGTGCGCTTGATCTCGGCGCGCTGGGCGCCAGTAGCCTTGACCTTGACCAGCATCAGTTCGCGCTCGATGTGAGCACTTTCCGACAGGTCGACCAATTTGACCACTTCGATCAGCTTGTTCAGGTTCTTGGTGATCTGCTCGATCACTTCATCATGGCCGACAGTGGTCAACGTCAGGCGCGACAGGGTCGGGTCTTCGGTCGGTGCCACGGTCAGGCTTTCGATGTTGTAGTTGCGCTGCGAGAACAGGCCGACTACACGAGACAGAGCGCCAGGTTCGTTTTCCAGAAGCAAGGAAATAATGTGCCGCATGATTAAGTACGCTCCGTCTTGCTCAGCCACATATCGCGCATGGAGCCGTCTTTGATCTGCATCGGGTAGACGTGCTCACTGGTGTCGACCGAAACATCGATGATCACCAGGCGATCCTTCATGGCAAACGCTTCTTCCATCTTCGACTTCAAATCTTTCGATTCGGTGATGCGTACGCCGACGTGACCATAGGCCTCGGCCAGCTTGACGAAGTCAGGCAACGATTCCATGTAGGAGTGCGAGTGACGGCTGCCGTAACTCATGTCTTGCCACTGGCGAACCATACCCAGAACACCGTTGTTCAGGATGACGATTTTGACCGGCAAGCCATATTGCAGACAGGTGGACAGCTCCTGGATGTTCATCTGGATGCTGCCCTCGCCCGTCACGCAGACGACGTCGGCATCCGGAAAGCTCAACTTGATGCCCATGGCCGCCGGGAAACCGAAGCCCATGGTGCCCAGGCCGCCGGAGTTGATCCAGCGGTTCGGCTTGTTGAACTTGTAGTACTGCGCCGCGAACATCTGGTGCTGGCCCACGTCGGACGCCACATAGGCATCGCCCTTGGTCACTTCGCACAGGGTTTCGACCACGGTCTGCGGCTTGATGACGCTGCCGTCGCCCTTGTCGTAAGGGAACAGGCCGCGATCACCGCGCCACTCATCAACCTGCTTCCACCAACTAGCCACGGACTCCTTGTTCGGGGTCTCGCCGATTTCCTTGAGGATCGCGACCATTTCGGTCAGGACACTTTCGACCGGACCGACGATAGGCACGTCAGCCTTGATGGTCTTGGAGATCGAAGCCGGGTCGATGTCGATGTGAATGATCTTGGCATTCGGGCAGAACTTCGCCGGGCCATTGATCACACGGTCATCGAAACGCGCACCGACTGCCAGGATCACGTCGGCATGGTGCATCGCCAGGTTAGCGGTGTAGCTGCCGTGCATGCCGAGCATGCCGATGAACTGACGGTCGGTGCCAGGGTAGGCACCCAGACCCATCAGGGTATTGGTCACTGGCAGGTTGAGCATCTTCGCCAATTCGGTCAGCGGCGCGGAGCCACCACCGAGGATCACGCCGCCACCTGCGTACATCACAGGACGCTTGGCCGCCAGGAGCATTTCTGCTGCCTTGCGGATTTGCCCGGAGTGACCGCGAACGGCCGGACTGTAGGAACGCAGCTTGGCTTTTTTCGGGAAGATGTATTCGAACTTCTCGGCCGGGTTGGTCATGTCTTTCGGAATATCAACAACGACCGGACCAGGACGACCGGATTGCGCCAGGTAGAACGCTTTCTTCATGACTTCCGGGATTTCCGAGGCGTGCTTGATCATGAAGCTGTGCTTCACGATCGGCCGGGAGATACCGATCATGTCGGTTTCCTGGAACGCGTCGGTACCTACCATGGTGCTAGGCACCTGGCCGGAAATGACCACCATTGGAATGGAGTCCATATAAGCGGTGGCGATCCCGGTGATGGCGTTTGTTGCGCCAGGACCGGAAGTCACCAGTACCACGCCGGCTTTACCGGTGGCACGGGCATAGCCGTCAGCCATATGGGTAGCCGCTTGTTCGTGACGAACCAGGATGTGGGTCACTTCCGGTTCTTTGAACAGGGCATCGTAGACATGAAGAAGAGCACCACCCGGGTACCCGTAAATATATTTGACGCCTTCGTCACGCAAAAAGCGGACGAGCATCTCACCGCCAGATAAAAGCTCCACGTTGTTCACCTCTAAAACGCCAGAATACCGTCCACTCACAAGAGGACGGGTCTTAATAGGTTTACTTCTCGGCAGAGCATGAGCGACGGTGGTCGCCGACTACGTCAGCACTGACTGAGCAAGTATTGGGATCGTCCCAAGTGTTGCGGGGCTTTCCCACCCAGCGCGAGGTAACGCGTTGCGGGTGTTACAGGTCGGCGCGGGTATGCGCCTCATGATCTGCCGAGTGGGCCTGCTTCTGGCAGTCCCTCTACAGCGGACTTTGGATTCTTCTGTTTCGTCCCCTCCAAGTCAAGTCGTCTATGTGCTTTATTGTGAGTAAGCACATGAGAACGCAAGAAAAAACCCGTAAACCGCGCGTGTGTTAGCTTCAATTGCGCAACTTATGACAAGGAAATGGCATGCGTACGTTCTTCTTCACCGCCGGTCTGCTGATCAGCCTGAGCCCTTTGTGCATGGCCGCGCAGATCTACAAGTGGGTGGATGCCCAAGGCGTGACTCACTTCGATGCCCAGCCGCCCCAAGGCCAGCAGACCACCACGGTGGTCACGCCCGCCTCGCCCGCCGGCAAACCGCCCGCAGAGCGCAGCAATGTGCTCGGCGATCAGCAGGCCATCGATAAGACGGTTAAAAAGCAGGTGGCCGAGCAGCAAGCCCAGCTCAAGGTGTTCTGCGAGCAGGCGCGGACGAACCTTGCTCAACTGCAGAACAATCCGCGACTACGGGAAGAGATTGACGGGGAAATGCGCCGCCTGAACGACCAGACACGTCAGGAGCGCATTACCGAGGCACAGAAACAGATTGCAGATAACTGCCAATAACGCTCTCTGTAGGAGCTGTCGAGTGAAACGAGGCTGCGATCTTTTGATCTTAAAAAATCAAAGTCAAAAGATCGCAGCCTCGTTTCACTCGACAGCTCCTACGTGCTCCTGCGCAGCGCGTTAGCGAGATGCGGTGATCAGCAGGTCAAACTCTTTGAGCAGAACCTGAAGCTGCCGGTCCTTGCCCTGAACGTTGCGGGCGGCAAAGACCATTTCGGCCATCTCCTGAATGCCCGACGCATTGGGCAACGGCAGATCCTGTTCGAGAATCGCCTTCATGCGCGGCAGGAAGATCCATTGCAGCCATTGCTCGAAGTCCAGGGTGTCGACCGAAAACGGCTCGACACTCGACAACGCTTCAGCACTCGGCGCGACTTCGTCCCACCAGCCCTGAATCCGCAGCTCACGCTCGATCAGCAGCAACTGCTCGGCAATCTTTGGGAAACGTGCATCCATCACAGCGAAACCTTGGCCTTCTGACGTGCCTGCGAAGCACCCGCGGAATCGCCCTGTTTCTCACGCGCCTGAGCGATCAATTCCCACAGGCTGGCTTGAAGATCCGGGCGGCCATTGGCAAATGTCAGACCACGACGAGCAAACTGCTCGGCTTGCGGCGCATCGCCCTGGGCCATGCGTACTTGCGCCAGGCGATAAAGCACTTGCGGCTCACGCGGGGCCACACGCTGGGCGCGCTCCAGGCTGGAGGATGCGCCGTTGAGGTCGCCAGTGGCCTGTTGCTGTTGAGCGGTGGTCAGCAGCGCCAACACTGGGCCATCGAGCTGTTCATCGGCAGACAAACCGCCACCGGTACTGGCCGACGGAATCCCGCTCGGCGTCGATGGCATGCTGTAGCTGCCCTGATTGACCGGCGCGGACTGCACCGGCGACGTATCGATCGGACCTGGGGTAATCGGGCCCGGCGTGATCGGCGACGTGCTGATCGGTGCCGAGGAAACCGCGCCACCCCCTGGAACCATCACCACCACACCGGTATCGCCTTGCGGGATCGCCTGGGTCTGGGCTTGTGCAGGACGTTTCACGGTGGTCTGACGGAAACCGCCATTCGCCGAAATCCGCTCACTGTTCGACACTGCGCTGCCGGAATCCACAACCGGGATCGAACCGCGCTGTACGCTGGAGCAACCGCTGAGCAAAGCCACGGCGGTAACCGCTGGAATCAACCACTTGTTCACTTGAAACCCTCTTTGCTTAATTCATCCAGCCCTTGACCCAATCCATCACCGTTTCGCCGGAAGCAGGGGTTTCCCCACCACAAGCGGCGCCGGGAGGCGGTTCGCTGCCGCGAATATACGGCATCTGCACCGCACCTGGGCAGTTGGCATCAGAGCCTTGCCCGGTGCGCGAATCTACCCACGCCTGAACGATGTTGTCCGGCTGCGGCATGTCCAGCGGCAGCGGGTCGGCCTTGCGCATGAAACTGGTCCAGACCTGCAACGCACCGGTGGCGCCGGTGAACGGCGTCTTGCCGTTATCGTCGCGCCCCAGCCAGACCACTGCCAGCAGATCCTGGCTGAAACCGGCAAACCAGCTGTCCCGCGAATCGTTACTGGTGCCGGTCTTGCCCGCCAGCGTCAGGGTCTTGGGCAGCACGTTATAAACCGAACTGCCGGTGCCTTCACGCATCACCCGCTGCATGGCGCTCTGGATCAGGAAGATCGACGCCGGATCAAACCGCTGCTGGATCTGGAACGGATAGCGCTTGAGCGGCTCGCCCTCGGCGGTCAGTACGCTGCGGATCCCGCGCATCGGCGTGTTGAAACCGCCGTTGGCCAGGGTCTGGTACATGGTCGCGACTTCCATCGGGGTCAAGCCACCTGCGCCCAACAGCATCGATGGGAACGCCGGGAATTCACGAGTCACACCCAGTCGTGCCAAAGTCTTGAGGACATTCGGCACGCCCAGCTCCAGCCCGAGACGCGCGGTCGACAGGTTGTAGGAATGCGCCAGCCCCTGATACAGGAACACTGTGCCGTGGGAGCGGCGATCGTAGTTCTGTGGTTTCCAGACCTGACCGTCCGCGCCCTTCACCGAGAAGGCATCGTCGGACAGCCAACTGGTCAAGCTGTACTGGCTGGGTTTCTCAAGCGCAGTCAGATACACCGCCGGCTTGATCAACGAACCGATTGGTCGCACCGCATCCAGCGCGCGGTTGAAACCGGCAAAGCTTGCCTGGCGACTACCGATCATGGCCTGGACTTCACCGGTTTCCGGGTTGGTCACGACCATCGCCGCTTCAACGTCATCCGAACCTTTGCGCCCGGCCAGTCGTTTAAAGGTGTCATTGACCGAGGCTTCGGCTTTCATCTGCAGAATCGGATCGAAACTGGTGAAAATCCGCAGGCCTTCTTCGGTCAAGTCTTCGTCGCGATAGTCTTCACGCAGTTGGCGTTTGACCAGGTCGATAAAGCCCGGGAACGAGCTGTCGGCCAATTTGCCACGCGTGGTCACGCCCAGCGGCATGGCCTTGGCCGCCGCAACCTGTTCGGCTGTGGCAACGCCTTGTTGCTCAAGTACGTCGAGCACCAGATTGCGTCGCTCCAGCGCCCGCTCCGGGTTGCGACGCGGGTTGTAATAGGACGGGCCCTTGACCATGCCCACCAGCAACGCGACCTGATGCAGTTTCAGTTCGGACAACGGCTGGCCGAAGAAGAACTGACTGGCCAGGCCGAAACCGTGCACCGCGCGCTGACCGTCCTGACCGACGAACACTTCATTGAGGTAAGCCTCAAGAATCTCGCGTTTGTCGTAATGCAGCTCAAGCAGCATCGCCATCATGGCTTCGGTGAGTTTGCGGGTCAGGCTGCGTTCGCTGGTCAGGTAGAAGTTCTTGACCAATTGTTGCGTCAGCGTACTGCCACCCTGGGTCATCTTGCCGCCCGAGGTGTTGACGTAAACGGCCCGGGCAATCGACTTCGGCGACACGCCCCAGTGGTGATAGAAATCCCGGTCTTCCACGGCGACCAGGGTTTCCAGCAGATACGGAGGGACCTGATCGATTTTGATCAGGATCCGGTCTTCAAGGTTTTTCGGATAAATGCCGCCGATCATCAACGGCTCCAGGCGCACCACGGACAACTTCGAACCGTTGGTCGCCGAAAGTTCGGCCACATAGTCGCCGGAGAACCGCACGCGCACAGGCTGGGCTTTTTCCAGGCCTTCATAGAACTGGAAGCCACGGGTATTCAGGTCAACGGTATTGCCGTTGACCGCCGCAGCGCCGGGGCCGTTGCTCACAGCTTCGCGGCGGTAGCCCAAGGCGTCGAGCTCGGTGAGGAAGTCTTCCTTGCTCAGCTTCTGGCCGGTAAACAGCTCCAGCGGACGCGCGTACACCTTGGCCGGGATGGTCCAGCGCTTGCCGGAGAATTTCTCCTGGACGATGGCGTCCAGGTAAACCGCGAACCCGGCGAGCACGACGAGGCCGACCAGGCTGAGTTTAATGGCCCAGCTCAACCACGGGCTAAGGCCCTTGGATGGTGGTTTTTTTTGCTGCGGGGGGATCGAGTTCGAGTCATGGCGGCGGATTATACGCACTTTATTCATACTCAACAGGAGCCCGCCGAGGTTTGCGTCAGGCGGACTTGCGGCCATAATGGCGACCTTGAATTTTCTCCGACTCTGAAGGATCGCCTGTGAGCCAGTCCCTGATCGCCGCCCTGCAAAACCCGGCCCTCTACCCGCATCCCGTTGACGGGTTCCAGGTCATCGAGACCCATATCTCCTGGGTCATCCTCACGGGTCCCTTTGCTTATAAAGTGAAGAAGCCGATGAATTTCGGCTTCCTCGACTTCACCAGCCTCGACGATCGCGAACATTTCTGCGCTGAAGAGCTGCGTCTGAACCAGCGCCTGACCAATGATTTGTATCTTGAAGTGTTGCCGATTACCGGCAGCGCCGAAGCCCCGCAATTTGGCGGCGATGGCCCGGCCATCGAATTCGCATTGAAGATGCGTCAATTCCCACAAAGCCAGTTGCTCAGCACGCTGCAAGCCAACGGTGAATTGACCACCGCGCACATCGACGAAATGGCCGAGCAAATCGCGCAGTTCCACCTCACTGCACCAAAAGTACCGGCTGAACACGACGCCGGCACCCCGGACAGCGTCATGGCGCCAGTGCGCCAGAACTTTGAGCAGATCCGCCCGTTCCTCAGCGACAAGGCTGATCTGCTGCAACTGGAAGCCCTGCAAGCCTGGGCCGAAAGCAGCTTCGAACGCCTCAAGCCGCTGTTTGCCCAACGCAAGGCAGACGGGTTCACCCGCGAATGCCACGGTGACATTCACCTCGGCAACGCCACCGTGATCGACGGCAAGGTCGTGATCTTCGACTGCATCGAATTCAACGAACCGTTCCGCTTCACTGACGTCTACGCCGACACCGGCTTCCTGGCGATGGACTTGGAAGACCGTGGCCTGAAAAGCATGGCCCGTCGTTTCATCAGCCAGTACCTGGAACTGACCGGCGATTATCAAGGCCTTGAAGTGCTGAACTTCTATAAAGCCTACCGCGCCCTGGTTCGCGCCAAGGTTGCCCTGTTCAGCATGCCGGCCGAGGCCGATCCGGTGCAGCGCGCCACCACCCTGCGCCAATACCGCAACTATGCGAACCTGGCTGAAAGCTACAGCACCATCCCTTCGCGCTTCCTGTCCATTACCCACGGCGTTTCTGCTGTCGGCAAAAGCCGCGTGGCCATGCGTCTGGTGGAAGCGCTCGGTGCAATTCGTCTGCGCTCGGATGTTGAACGCAAGCGTCTGTTTGGCGAGCAAACCGTACCGAACGATCCACAGGCCGGCATCTACAGTGCTGACGCCAGTGCTGCGACCTACACCCGCCTGCATGAAATCGCCGGCGTGATCCTGCGGGCCGGTTTCCCGGTCGTGATCGATGCCACCTACCTCAAGCGTGACCAGCGTGACGGCGCAGCAAAAATTGCCGAAGCCACTGGTGCACCGTTCCTGATCCTGGACTGCAACGCGCCGCAAGCCGTGATCGAGGGCTGGCTGGCCCTGCGTCAGGCAGAGAAAACCGATCCGTCCGACGCCAACCTGGCCGTTATCGCCGCCCAGCAAGCCAGCCGTGAAGCGCTGACGCCTGCCGAGATTCTGTGCAGCAAACGCGTGCAGACCAATGAAAGCGGGACCCTCGACACCGTCGTGGCGCAGATTCGCCAACGCATGCCTGGCCTGTAAGAAACTATTTCAGCCGTGGAGCCCTCGCCGGCTTCACGGCTGTCAAATAGTGGCACTATACTGGCGTCATAAAACCAACAGGTGATGTGACATGAGCCAGCCGAAACTTCTCGACACCCCGCTTTATGCCTTGCTGCACAAAGACGACATCACAGGTTTTAACAAGGAACGTCCTGCGGACGGCCCGATCGACATGGTCGGTGGCGACTTCCGTGGTCTCGACCTGCGCGAACTGAACGCCGATGGCGTTGATTTCACCGACGCGTATTTCCGTTCCGCCGACTTGCGCGGCATCGACTTTCGCAATGCATCCCTGGAAGGCGCGAGCCTGGCCCACGCGCAAATCTCCGGCGCCTATTTCCCGCCCGAGCTGAGTGCCGACGAGATTCTGATGTCGATGAATTTCGGTACGCGCCTGCGTTATCGCACTCGCTAATCCCCTGACACGACGCAATCCCTGTGGGAGCGGGCTTGCTCGCGAAAGTGGTTTAACTTCCAACATCCCTGTCGACTGACACTACGCCTTCGCGAGCAAGCCCGCTCCCACAAGGGTTTGCACCGCCCTCCTCTACTGCATTCGCAGCCCGTTCGAACGCCGCTCTTAGAAGCTTTTGCGCCGAAACCGACCAAACAATCACGCTTTTCCTACTGATGGCTACACTCCTCAAAGGCTCGCCCACGCACCGTTCGGCCGTCGCAAGGAGGCTTGATGAATGATGAACTGCAACACCTGAAGAATCTTGGCAAGACGTCTGCACAGTGGCTGCATGCCGTGGGCATCCACAGTGCCTCGGACTTGCGTCGCTTGGGGGCGGTGGACGCTTATCGGGCCGTGCGCACGCGCGGGTTCCGGGCGTCCAAGGTGTTGCTGTATGCGATCGAAGGCGCGCTGATGGATGTGCACTGGAACGACATCCCCGCCGAACGCAAGGAAGCCTTGAACAAACAACTGGAAGCCATCTCTTCACGTCACAAGAATTGAACAGGCGCCATTGCCATGTACCTGCTCGGGGAACAACCGGCTTACGCCGACGCACTGATCAACCGCCTGCAAAATATGCCTGCCCGGTTGCTGGAGGGGTTATCACCCTGCGGCCCGCCCCTGGAGTTGCCTGCCGTTGACGACCTCGCGAAGGCATTGCCCGGCGATCAGTTGTTCTTGCTCGACAGCGGCTTGCTGCATGGCTGTGTGGATGAGCGCGCGTTGTTCTATTTGCATGAAGGTGACTTGGTCGGCCTGCGTCAGGACGCTGAACTGCCCCCTTGCCGCTTGCGCAGCGACGGCCCGTTGTCCCTGATTCCTTTCCTGCGCACCGAAGTGTTCCAGCATATTTATGCCGATCCACACCGTTCGGAGTTGTTCCTACAGTATTTGGCCGGCCAGTCCTCCCTGTTGTCCGACGCCATCGCGCGCCTGAAACCACCCGAGTTTCGCAGTACCCACGGCTTCCAGCGCGTAGCCAGAGGCGAAGTGCTGATTCAACAAGGCGATGAGGCGGACCATGTGTTCGTCATCATCGAAGGCCACGCCGAAGCGTTTGTCGACGGATATAAAGTCGGCGATGTGCCCAAGGATGAGATTTTCGGCGCCATGGCGGTGTTCACTGGCGAGAAGCGCAATGCCAGTGTCATTACCAGCGAACCGAGTACGGTGATAGTGATCCCCAAGGATCAGTTTCTGAGCCTGACGCAAAACAATCCGAAGATCGCTCACAGCCTGATCGAGAGTATGGCGCGGCGCATCGGGCTGCTGAACAAGCAGATCACCCAACTGAGCGCAGCCAAGCCTTCAGGCTGAAGCCCAGTGAATACGGGGCTTGCAGACGAATTCAAAATTAATCAGAAAACAGCGGTTGACTTGGTAATGAGAATCGCTATGATTATCACAACTGGTCGCGAGACTGGTCGATATTCTGAAAAGCCCTTGGTTCGGACTCTCAGATTATCTCCTCATCAGGCTAATCACGGTTATTTGACCCGACTCTTGTCGGGTCTTTTTTTGCCTGTGGAAAAGTCGCCTGCGCCTACTTGCCCATCTGCTTACGCATCTCTGCACAGTAATCCTGCGTCGGCGTAGCGGGCGTGTACCAGACGTAATCGGCCATGGCCGGCGTGACCTCACTGCCCTGCTCCGCCAACATCAACACGATGGGGGCTTCGGGCTCGCCCAGATCCAGCACATGCAGCGGCACACCGACATCCTTGCGCGCATGGTAGGCACCGGCGAACAGCATTGACGGCGTCGGCGCCGCAATCAGGCGCTGCGCCATGCGTCGATCACGTTGTTGTTGCACCGCCAGCATGGCCGGCATTTGCGATTGGGGCAGCAGGCCGCAATGGGAACCGCTGATTTGTTCCAGCAACTCTTTTTTGACCGACGGGGCATTGGAGCGCAAACCGCTCACTGTCGGTGACTGGGCATAGAAAGCACGCACTTCGGCGTTATCCAGATTGGCCGACAGCAGCGGATAAGACTGACCCAAGGCAAAACGCACAATTGGCCCATACAAATCCCAGTCCCAACCCGACTGCCAGGCCAATGCGCCGGGCAAATCTGTTGGCAGCGACGCAGCGTGGTGCACGTCATCGACGCGCGGTTGTTGATCCGGCGTGAGCATTTCCAGCAACAAGCTGCCTTGCGCTCGCCGCTGACCTAACTCCTGGAGCAACCACAATTGCAGTTGATGGTGATCGCGGTTGTCGTGCTGCTCGCCGACGATCAGCCGTGCAGGCTTGGCCAATCGCGCAACCAGTTCTGTTGCCGTCAGTGACTGACCGCTGCGCAAATCGCGAATCTGGCCGGTGAGCGGTGGCGGCGTTGAAACATGCTGACAAGCACTCAGTAGCAACGCAGCCAGCAGCAAAATCCCTCGCATGTTCCCACCTCGATGAATGACTCAGCGGGCGATGATCAGCGGATGCCCACGCTCCGGGTGCGGTTGCACCAGCACTTCCAGGCCGAATACCGCTTTGAGCGGTTCCGGGCGCAATACCTGCTGCGGCGTATCCAGCGCTACCGGACGCCCGCCTTCGAGCAGCAACAGGCGATCACAATAACGCGCTGCCAGATTCAGATCATGCAGGATCACCAACACCGCCGCACCGCGATCAGCGAATTCGCGCACCGCTTGCAGTGTGGTGTGCTGATGCAGGGGATCGAGCATCGACGTCGGTTCATCCAGCAATAAAGTCTGCCCCGCTTCGCCCGGCCAGAGTTGCGCCAAGACCCGCGCCAGATGCACCCGCTGACGTTCGCCACCGGACAGCGCCAAATAACTGCGACCGCTCAGATGCCCGGCATCCGCGGCGCCCAAAGCGGCGGCGACAATTTCATCATCGCGAACCCTGCCCGTCTGATAAGGCAAGCGGCCCATGCCGACCACTTCCTCGACACGAAAGCCGAAGTCCAGGGTCGACACTTGCGGTAACACGGCCAGCCGTTGCGCACGTTGGGCGCCGGTGCAATGCCGCAACTCCTGCTGATCGAGCCAGACGCGCCCCTCATCGGGGTGCAGCTCACCGCACAACGCGCCGAGCAAGGTGCTTTTGCCGGCGCCGTTGGGTCCCAGCACGCCGAGGACTTCGCCCGGTTTCAGTTCGAGGGTGATGTCCGTCAGCACGGTTTTGCTACCGCGACGGATCAACAGGTTTTCCGTGCGCAGCATCAGACAGGCCTCCTGAGCAGCAAAAACAGGAAGAACGGCGCACCAATGAACGCCGTGACGATGCCGATCGGCAACTCGGCCGGCGCCAAGGCCAGGCGCGCCACCAGATCGGCGAACAACAACAGACTCGCCCCCGCCAGCACCGAGGCCGGCAACAACACCTTGTGATCCGGCCCGGCCAGCAGTCGCACCAGATGCGGTACCACCAGCCCGACAAAACCGATCATGCCAGCCGCCGCCACCGCCGCGCCGACACCCAGCGCGGTGCAGAACACCAGCTCACGCTTGAGCCCTTCGACATCAATGCCCAAGTGACCGGCCTCGGATTCGCCCAGCAATAACGCGTTCAGCGCTTTGGCCCGACGCGGCAACCATAGCGCCACGCCGGCCGTCACCAGCAACAACGGCCAGAGCCGCGAATAGCTGGCGCCGTTGAGGCTGCCCAGGTTCCAGAAGGTCAGCGTGCGCAAAGTCGCATCGTCCGCCAGATAGGTGAACAAGCCCACGGCCGAACCGGCCAGTGCCGTCAACGCGATCCCCGCCAGCAACATGGTTGCGACGTTGGTCTGACCGTTACGTCGGCCCAGTCGATACACCAGCGCCGTCACCCCGAGCCCGCCCAGAAAGGCGCACAAGGATAAAAGATAGGGCCCGAAGGCTTCAGGCAAACCGCCAAACGCCGAGCCACCGACAATCGCAATCGCCGCGCCCAACGCCGCGCCGCTGGAAACCCCCACCAGCCCCGGGTCGGCCAATGGATTGCGAAACAAACCCTGCATCGCCACGCCAGACAACGCCAGCACGCCACCGACCGCCAGACCCAACAAGGTGCGCGGTAGGCGAATTTGCCCAAGGATCAGTTCAGCCTGCTCCAGTCCATCGGGGGCAATCGGCACACCGAGCAGCCGCAGCGCCGCACGCAAGGTGTCGAGCAGCGGCAAGCTCACCGGGCCTAGAGCCAACGACAACCAGATCGCCAGCAAACACAGCACACTCAAACCAATAAACAGTGCGCGAGGTTTAACCAGCGTTGTCATTGGCCGGTCGCGCCAGGATAGAAACCGTCAGACAGCTTTTTCAGAGCTTCGGGCAGACGTGGTCCCAATCCGCCCACCAACAAGGTCGGATCAAGCTCCATCACTCGCCCATTTTTGGCCGCGCGGGTCGAGGACAGGATTGGATTCTCTTTGAACAGCGCCGCTCGAGCCGCATCACCCGTCAGAGCGCGATCGGCAAATACCAGCACTTCAGGGTTCAGGCTGGCCAGGGATTCGTTGGAAAACGGTTTGTAACCGGTGTGCGTCGCCAGATTGTGGCCGCCGGCCTGTTGCAGCAACCAATCGGCGGCAGTGTCCTTGCCGGCGATCATCGGCTTGCCGCCCATATGACCGAGCAACAACAGCACACCCGGTGCTTTTTGCTTGAGCTGGGCCTGGGTGACCTGGGCCTTTTGCTGATCCAGTTGCTGTTGATACGCCTGCAAGGCCTGGGTCGCCTGCGCCTCAGCGCCAAGCAACTTGCCCAGATGCTCCAGGTTACTTTGCAGCGCCGGCAAATCCGGCTGGGCCGAGAACAGTTCAACTTGAACGCCTGCGGTGCGAATCTGCGCCAGCACCGGCGGCGGACCCATTTCTTCGGTGCCGACCAGAATCTGCGGGCGCAGGCTCAAGATGCCTTCCGCCGACAACTGCCGCTGATAACCGATGCTCGGCAGCGCCTTGAGGGATTCCGGGTGCTGGCTGGTGGTATCGACGCCGACCAGTTTCGATTCGCCACCCAGCGCACTCACCCACTCGGACAGAGCACCACCAGCGCTGACCCAACGTTGCGGCAGTTCGGCCGCTGCGGCCTGATGGCTGACGAGCAGTCCGACACACAACGCAACAACGCGGGGACTCAGGCGCATAAACAGCTTCCTTAAACGGTTTCCCGGGCATCCGGCGGACAGGCCAAGTATCCTCGGCAGACCGCACGCGCCCCATGGGCGGGCGGCCATTTGATAATTGTTTGCATTTGCACGTCAAGTAGAGACGTTTCCTACGACGCGTGTCGACATTTGAGGATAGACATGAAGTTTCTTTGCCCAGGCCCAGAGCTGGCCGATGCCAGCAGCCGCGGTTTCGATATCGACGGCCAGAAGCTCTTCGCCGTGCGCCGGGGCGGTCAGGTTTATGTCTATATCAACCGCTGCCCGCACCGTGGCGTAAGCCTTGAATGGAAACCCGACCAGTTTCTCGACCCTAGCAACAGCCTGATCCAGTGCGCCACCCACGGCGCACTGTTTCTGATCGAAGACGGCGAATGCGTCGCCGGGCCGTGCGCCGGGCAATCCCTGACCGCCATCCCCTGCCGCGAAGATGCGCAGGGAATCTGGGTCAGCCTTTAACCGCCGAGCAACACGTCCAGGCGCCGTTCCACCACCATCTCTTCGTGACTCAGGCGCACGCCATAGGCCAACACCTCGACGCCACACGCCACCGCCTCGCGCAATGCAGCCGCGTAGGCCGAATCGATTTCTTCTGCAGGACGTACGGCCTCGATGCCAGTCAGGTTGACGCAATACAACTGCACAGCACGGATTCCGTCCCGGGCCAAATGCGCCAGTTCACGCAAATGCTTGGCCCCGCGTTGGGTCACCGCATCGGGAAACGCTGCCACGGGCGTGCCGTCATAACCCAACGTGACACTTTTGACTTCCACGTACGCCGGCCCGCTCGGGTAATCGAGGCGGAAATCGATGCGACTGCTTTCCTGACCATAAGCGACTTCGCGCTTCAGCTCAGTAAAGCCGTTGAGCTCGGTGATCACACCAGCGCGCAGTGCTTCTTCGATCAAGCCGTTGGCCCTTCCGGTGTTCACACAGAACAAGCGCCCTTGCGGGGTTTCGCCAATTTCCCAGGTGCCCGGCAATTTGCGCTTTGGGTCGTTGGAGCGGCTGAACCAGACTTGCCCGCCCTCGACTTGGCAATTGAGCATCGAGCCGGTGTTCGGGCAGTGAATGGTCAGTAACTCGCCGCTAACGGTTTCGATATCAGCGAGAAAACGCTTGTAACGACGAATCAAACGACCTTCTTCGAGGGGAGGATGAAAGCGCATCAGCCTTGCCAGCTCTTCAAGCCGCGCGCGATCCGTTCAACCGCTTCCTGCAAGCGCGGCAGGCTTTGGGTGTAGGCAAACCGTACGTGATGTCCGGCCTGATAACGCCCGAAGTCCAGACCAGGGGTGATTGCGACGTGCTCGGTTTCGAGGAAGTGTCGGCAGAACGCGAAGGCATCGCCGCCGAACTTGCTGATATCAGCGTACAAATAGAACGCGCCTTCCGGCTCGACGGCGATGCCAAATCCGAGCTCACGCAAGGCCGGCAACAGGAAGTCGCGACGACGCCCGAATTCGGCACGACGCTCTTCCAGAATTCTGATGGTTGCCGGTTCGAAACAAGCCAGCGCGGCGTGCTGGGCCATGCTCGGGGCGCTGATGTAGAGATTCTGGGCGAGTTTTTCCAGCTCGCCGACCGCCGCTTCCGGTGCTACCAGCCACCCGAGGCGCCAACCGGTCATGCCGAAATACTTTGAAAAACTATTCAGGACGAAGGCGCTGTCATCGACTTCCAGCACACTGGCTGCGTCGGTGCCGTAAGTCAGGCCGTGGTAGATCTCGTCCACCACCAGATGGCCGTGGCGCTGCTTGATCGCCGCCGATAATCCGGCCAGCTCATCGCGGGTCAGGATCGTGCCGGTCGGGTTGGCCGGCGAAGCCACCAGGGCGCCGACGCTGTCGTGATCCCAATGCCGCGCCACCAAATCAGGCGTCAGTTGATAGCGCACGTCGGGGCCAACAGGCACAAGTTGCGCCGCGCCTTCGACCAAACGCAGGAAATGCCGGTTGCACGGGTAGCCAGGGTCCGCCAACAGCCAGTGTTTGCCCGGATCGACCAGCAAAGCGCTGGCCAGCAGCAAGGCGCCGGAACCACCCGGTGTCACCAGAATCCGCTGCGGATCGATGTTCAGCCCATAGCGCTGCTCATAGAAGCCCGAAATCGCCTCGCGCAGTTCGGGAATGCCGCGAGCCGCGGTGTAACGGGTCTTGCCCGCAGTCAGCGCGGCCTGGCCGGCCTGGATGATCGGTTCGGCAGTGGTGAAGTCCGGCTCGCCGATTTCCAGATGGATCACGTCGTGGCCGGCAGCTTGCAATTCATTGGCCCGCGCCAGCAGCGCCATGACATGGAACGGTTCGATCGCACGACTGCGCGCACTGTAGGGCTGAGCCATTAGCCTTCCTTCAACGGGGAAAAGAATCGATTCTACCTATCCACTGGAACGAGGGAGAACCTAAAGCGGTCAGAGCCGTATAACCGGGGCTGCAAACGACTCGAGCGAGTGTCTCAGGTTTGACTAAAATCAATATTTGATCAGGTCTCCAGCACCACCAGACAAGGCTTTGCAATCATTTGCAAGCACCGTGAGCCACTACCGCGACATCCGGGAGTAGCGCGGTCCGTTTTGATCTGGTAAGTTCGCCCGCTTGCAGCCGCAGGGCCGGCAGGTGTCGGTGATGGAGCAATCCTGCGCAATGGATTACAAGAGTAGAGGCGGTCCATTTCATGCCCACCCAAGCAAAGCAGCAAAACCAGTCGATCAGCGGCTTCGAACCCTACAAAGAAGTTAAGGGCGAGGAGTACATGGGCAAGCCCATGCGCGCTCACTTCACCAAGATCCTGAATAAGTGGAAACAGGACTTGATGCAGGAAGTCGACCGTACGGTTGATCACATGAAAGACGAAGCGGCCAATTTCCCTGACCCGGCAGATCGTGCCAGCCAGGAAGAAGAATTCAGCCTTGAATTGCGCGCCCGCGATCGTGAGCGCAAGTTGATCAAGAAGATCGACAAGACGCTGCAATTGATCGAAGACGAAGAATATGGCTGGTGCGAGTCCTGCGGCGTCGAGATCGGCGTCAAGCGACTGGAAGCCCGCCCTACCGCCGACATGTGCGTTGACTGCAAGACCCTGGCGGAAATCAAGGAAAAGCAAGTCGGCAAGTAATCTCGACTTGAACGAAAAACGGAGCGTGCGAACGCTCCGTTTTTGTTTCCGCAATTCGCCCCAGCATAAATCCTGTGGAAACCCTGTGGGAGCGGGCTTGCTCGCGAAAGCGGTGTGTCATACAGCTTAAATGTTGACTGATACACCGCATTCGCGAGCAAGCCCGCTCCCACAGGGTGGCCGGCGCACGACTCGACGACGTAACATCATTCCATGACTGCCACTACACCCTACATCGGCCGCTTCGCCCCTACGCCCAGCGGTCACTTGCACTTCGGTTCGCTGGTCGCCGCCCTGGCCTCGTACCTCGACGCGCGCTCGGTGGGTGGTCGCTGGCTGATGCGCATGGAAGACCTCGACCCGCCCCGTGAAGAACCCGGCGCCCAGGCCGCGATTCTTAAAGCGCTGGAAAGCTACGGTTTCGAGTGGGATGAAGAACTGGTTCGCCAGAGCGACCGGCACGACGCCTACGCCGAAGTGCTCAATCGCCTGTTCAATCATGGCCTGGCCTACGCTTGCACCTGTTCACGCAAGCAACTGGAGCCGTATCACGGCATTTATCCCGGCCTGTGCCGCAATGTCGGGCATGGCACTGATGACGCGGCGATTCGCCTGCGTGTGCCGGAGCTGGAATATCACTTCATCGACCGGGTGCAAGGCGAGTTCCGCCAGCACTTGGGCCGGGAAGTCGGGGATTTCGTGATTCGCCGCCGCGACGGGCTCTATGCTTATCAACTGGCCGTGGTGCTGGATGACGCCTGGCAAGGCATCACCGATATCGTGCGCGGCGCTGACCTGCTCGACTCCACGCCGCGACAGCTCTACCTGCAAGAACTGCTCGGCCTGCCGCAACCGCGTTACCTGCATGTGCCGCTGATCACCCAGCCGGACGGTAACAAACTCGGCAAATCCTACCGTTCGCCACCGCTGGCAGACGATCAGGCCACGCCGCTGTTGCTGCGGGCACTGCGGGCGCTGGGGCAGAATCCCGGCAGCGAACTGATTTATGCCACGCCACGGGAAGTGCTGAATTGGGGCATCGCCCACTGGGATGCCGCACTGATCCCGCGCACACTGGCGCTGCCCGAGGCGCAACTGCAGTGATGGCACTTGCAGTCGCGCCGCCATCCGTTACCATCGCCGCACGTTTTCGGGCACGCGCATAAAAGAGAGGCCGGGATGTACATCTATCGCTTGGTCCTGCTTTTGGTAGTGGGGATTTATCTGTTCTCCCCGGCCATCATGGATTGGTGGATCGACGCTACTGGCGCCTGGTATCGCCCTTATCTGCTCTGGCTGATTCTGATCGTCGTGACCTTCATCCTGCAGAGCCAAAAAGATGCCGATGAGCTTTAGCCTGACCCAGATGATCCTGATCAGCGCCGCGTACCTGGCGGTGCTGTTCGGCGTCGCCTGGATCAGCGAACGGGGCATGATCCCCCGGGCGATCATTCGCCACCCGCTGACTTACACCCTGTCGCTGGGGGTCTACGCCAGTGCGTGGGCGTTTTATGGCACGGTCGGCCTGGCCTATCAGTACGGCTACGGGTTTCTGTCCAGCTATTTAGGCGTGTCCGGCGCATTCCTGTTGGCGCCGGTGTTGCTGTACCCGATCCTGAAAATCACCCGCACCTATCAACTGTCGTCGCTGGCGGATTTGTTCGCCTTCCGCTTCCGCAGCACCTGGGCCGGCGCGCTGACCACGATCTTCATGTTGATCGGCGTTTTGCCGCTGCTGGCGTTGCAGATTCAGGCCGTGGCCGACTCCATCGGCATCCTGACCCGCGAACCGGTGCAGCATCGCGTAGCCCTGAGCTTCTGTGCACTGATTACCCTGTTCACGATTTTCTTCGGCTCGCGCCACATTGCGACGCGGGAGAAACACGAAGGCCTGGTGTTCGCGATTGCCTTTGAATCGGTGATCAAGCTGATCGCCATCGGCGGCGTTGGCCTGTATGCGTTGTACGGCGTGTTCGACGGCCCGCAACAGCTGGAACTGTGGCTGCTGCAAAACCAGACCGCCCTCGCCGCTTTGCACACGCCGTTGCAGGAAGGTCCGTGGCGTACGCTGCTGCTGGTGTTCTTCGCCTCGGCGATTGTGATGCCGCACATGTATCACATGACCTTTACCGAAAACCTCAACCCGCGCTCGCTGGTCAGTGCGAGTTGGGGCTTGCCGCTGTTCCTGCTGCTGATGAGCCTGGCGGTGCCGCTGATTCTGTGGGCCGGGTTGAAACTCGGCGCGACCACCAATCCGGAATACTTCACCCTCGGCATCGGCATCGCCGCCAACAGCAAGGCTTTGGCGCTATTGGCTTACGTCGGTGGTTTGTCGGCGGCCAGCGGTTTGATCATCGTCACCACCCTGGCGCTGTCCGGGATGGCGCTTAACCATTTGGTCCTGCCGCTGTATCAACCGCCCGCCGAAGGCAACATCTACCGCTGGCTGAAGTGGACCCGCCGGGCGCTGATCGTCGCGATCATCATGGCCGGTTACGGTTTTTATCTGCTGCTGGGCGCGGAGCAAGACCTGGCCAACCTCGGCATCGTCGCGTTCGTCGCCACGTTGCAGTTCCTGCCGGGGGTTCTGTCGGTCCTGTATTGGCCGACCGCCAACCGTCGCGGCTTTATTGCCGGTCTGCTCGCAGGGATTCTGGTGTGGATGGTGACCATGCTGATGCCGCTGGTGGGCAATCTGCAGGGTTTCTACATTCCGCTGTTGAACATGATCTACGTGCTCGACGACACCAGTTGGCACATGGCGGCGATTGCGTCGCTGGCCGCCAACGTACTGATGTTCACTCTGATCTCGCTGTTCACCAACGCCAGCCCCGAAGAAGCCAGCGCCGCTGAAGCTTGCGCGGTGGACAACGTGCGCCGCCCGCAACGCCGGGAATTGCACGCTGCCTCGCCCCAGGAATTCGCCACGCAACTGGCCAAACCGCTGGGCGCCAAGGCTGCGCAGAAAGAAGTCGAGCAGGCCCTGCGCGATCTTTATCTGCCGTTCGACGAGCGCCGGCCTTACGCGTTGCGCCGTTTGCGTGACCGCATCGAAGCCAACCTTTCGGGCCTGATGGGGCCGAGCGTCGCCCAGGACATGGTCGAAACCTTTCTGCCTTATAAGGCCGGCGGCGAAAACTATGTGACCGAGGACATTCACTTCATCGAGAGCCGTCTCGAGGACTACCATTCGCGCCTCACCGGCCTCGCCGCCGAGCTCGATGCCTTGCGCCGCTACCACCGCCAGACCTTGCAGGAACTGCCGATGGGCGTCTGCTCCCTGGCCAAGGATCAAGAGATACTGATGTGGAACAAAGCCATGGAAGAACTGACCGGGATCGCCGCGCAACGCGTGGTCGGTTCGCGCCTCAGCACCATTGGCGATCCATGGAAAGAATTGCTCCAAGGCTTCATTAATCTGCCGGACGAACACTTGCACAAACAGCACCTGGCCCTCGATGGCCAGACCCGCTGGCTGAACCTGCACAAAGCCGCCATCGATGAACCGCTCGCGCCAGGCAACAGTGGCCTGGTGCTGCTGGTGGAAGACCTGACCGAAACGCAGATGCTCGAAGACAAACTGGTGCACTCCGAACGACTGGCGAGCATTGGCCGACTGGCGGCAGGCGTGGCCCATGAAATCGGCAATCCGATCACCGGCATCGCCTGTCTGGCGCAGAACCTGCGCGAAGAGCGCGAGGAAGACGCCGAGCTGACGGAAATCAGCGGGCAGATTCTCGAGCAGACCAAACGTGTGTCGCGCATCGTGCAGTCATTAATGAGCTTCGCCCACGCCGGCAGTCACCAGCACAGCGACGAGCCCGTCTGTCTGGCCGAAGTGGCCCAGGATGCCATCGGCTTGCTGGCCCTGAACCGGCGCAATTTCGAAGTACAGTTCTATAACCTGTGCGACCCCGATCACTGGGTCGAAGGCGATCCCCAGCGGCTCGCCCAAGTCTTGATCAATCTGCTTTCAAACGCCCGCGACGCCTCGCCGCCACACAGTGCGGTGCGGGTCAAAAGCGAAGCCGGCGAACACACGGTCGATCTGATCGTGGAAGACGAAGGCAGCGGTATTCCGAAGAACATCATGGATAGATTGTTCGAACCTTTCTTCACCACCAAGGATCCTGGCGAAGGCACCGGTCTGGGCCTTGCACTGGTCTATTCCATCGTTGAAGAGCATTATGGACAAATCACCATCGACAGCCCGGCTGATGTTCAAAGCCAACGCGGTACCCGTATCCGGGTGACATTACCGCGTCATGTCGAAGCGACGTCCGCTGTGAACTGAGACCGTCGAGAGTATCGAATCAATGCCGCACATTTTGATCGTCGAAGACGAAACAATTATCCGCTCCGCCTTGCGCCGCCTGCTGGAACGTAATCAGTACCAGGTCAGCGAAGCCGGATCCGTGCAGGAAGCACAAGAGCGTTTCAGCATTCCCACGTTTGACCTGATCGTCAGTGACCTGCGCCTGCCTGGCGCACCGGGCACTGAACTGATCAAGCTTGGCCAAGGCACTCCGGTGCTGATCATGACCAGCTACGCCAGCCTGCGTTCGGCCGTCGATTCCATGAAGATGGGCGCGGTGGATTACATCGCCAAGCCTTTCGATCACGACGAAATGCTTCAGGCTGTTGCGCGGATCCTGCGTGATCGCCAGTCGGCACCCGCCGCCGGTGAGCCAGTGGTCGGCAAAGCCGTCAATGGCGCCGCGAAGCCGGGCGTCGATAACAGCAATGGCGAGATCGGCATCATCGGCTCCTGTCCGCCGATGCAGGACCTGTACAGCAAAATCCGCAAAGTCGCGCCCACCGATTCCAACGTTCTGATCCAGGGCGAGTCCGGTACCGGTAAAGAACTGGTGGCCCGCGCCCTGCACAACCTCTCCAAACGCGCCAAGGCGCCGATGATTTCGGTGAACTGCGCGGCCATTCCGGAAAGCCTGATCGAGTCCGAACTGTTCGGCCACGAGAAAGGCGCATTCACTGGCGCCAGCGCTGGGCGTGCCGGTCTGGTTGAAGCAGCGGACGGCGGCACCTTGTTCCTCGATGAAATCGGCGAACTGCCACTCGAAGCTCAGGCTCGCTTGCTGCGCGTGTTGCAGGAAGGCGAAATTCGCCGGGTCGGTTCGGTGCAGTCGCAGAAAGTCGACGTACGCCTGATCGCCGCAACTCACCGGGACCTCAAGAGCCTGGCGAAGATCGGCCAGTTCCGTGAAGACCTTTATTACCGCCTGCACGTAATCGCGTTGAAACTGCCGGCCCTGCGCGAGCGCGGTGCCGACGTCAACGAAATCGCCAATGCGTTCCTGGTGCGCCAGAGCGCGCGGGTCAACCGCACCGACCTGAAGTTTGCCCCGGATGCCGAACAGGCAATTCGTCACTACACCTGGCCGGGCAACGTTCGTGAACTGGAAAATGCGGTCGAACGCGCGGTGATCCTGTGCGAGAGTCCGGAAATTTCCGCCGAGCTGCTGGGCATCGACATCGAACTGAGCGATCTGGACGATGACGACTTCATCGGCCTGCCACCGCAACAGGGCAACGCCGCCGGTAACAATAGCCATGAGCCGACCGAAGACCTGTCGCTGGAAGACTACTTCCAGCACTTCGTCCTCGAGCATCAGGACCACATGACCGAAACCGAACTGGCCCGCAAACTCGGGGTCAGCCGCAAGTGCCTGTGGGAACGTCGCCAACGCCTGGGCATTCCACGGCGCAAGACCGGGGTGGCCAGCGAAAGCTGAACGTCACCTGTAGGGTGTGCGGGTAACACCTGACACTGTGAAAAAACTGTTACCCCAGTCTTTTCACGTAACAGAAGCCGGGGCTTACGGTAACGAAGCCCCGGTTTTTTTGGGCCTCGAAAAACCTCGCCAGACCGGCTAACCCCTTGTTTTGCTGGGCCTCGCAAAAGTTGGCACGCACCCTGCTATATGTTCAGTACAAGAACAATAACAAGCAATGCACAAGACAATAAAAATAAGACGAATCGACTCACGCACAATAAAAACAAGACGGCGAGAGGCGCAGCTAACTGATTCTTTTGGAGAGGCGTTGTATTTGGGGCTTGCCCCACGACCAGGCCGAGAACAACAAAAACTGTCCTAAGACAGAGCCTGAACTGGTTGGATCGTAAGATCACTGCAACACAGCGACCAAAGCAATCCGTTTGCTCTTGGCTCCCGATTGGGAGGGTCATGAAGGAAAAACTTCATGGCGAGGGCACTTAACAAAAACAAAAAGCCCGAAACCAATAATAAAAATAGAGCATGCAACTACTTCTTGGGGAGCTTCGGCTCCCCTTGTAGTTTCTGGCGTTTGATCCCGCGCATAACCCGCAGCCTGCATATAACCCGCGTATCGTCCGTATCTCGCCCGCACGTAGCAGCTGTCGAGCACCGCGAGGCTGCGTCCGGCGGCGAAGCCGTCGCAAGATAAGCAACCGCATTCCCCCTGACCCACCGCAATCTCTGGTTTACGACGGCTTCGCCGCCAACCGCGTATCGACCGCACGTAGCAGCTGTCGAGCAGCGCGAGGCTGCGTCCGGCGGCGAAGCCGTCGCAAAATAAGCAACCGCGTTTCCCCTGACCCACCGCAATCTCTGGTTTACGACGGCTTCGCCGCCAACCGCGTATCGACCGCACGTAGCAGCTGTCGAGCAGCGCGAGGCTGCGTTCGGCGGCGAAGCCGTCGCAAGATAAGCAACCGCGTTTCCCCTGACCCACCGCAATCTCTGGTTTACGACGGCTTCGCCGCCAACCGCGTATCGACCGCACGTAGCAGCTGTCGAGCAGCGCGAGGCTGCGTTCGGCGGCGAAGCCGTCGCAAGATAAGCAACCGCGTTTCCCCTGACCCACCGCAATATCTGGTTTACGACGGCTTCGCCGCCGGACGCTGCCTCGCGCTGCTCGTCAGCTGCTACGGTGCCTTCCAGATATGCCCTTCACGCGGTTTCGCAGCTTCCTACACCATCCCCCGACTAAATGCTAGAATCCCGGCCCATCATGCGGTCATTCTTCGTTATGGCCGAACATTCCTTCAAACAGTGCATCCCATGCTGAAGAAGTTGTTCCAGTCATTCCGTTCTCCCAAGCGTCATACGCAACACATCCGCAGCACGCCTGAAGTGCTCAACAGCGGCCAACATTCGCTGCAAAAGGGGCAATTCAGCCGCTACGCGGTGAATATCGTCGAACGCCTGCAGAACGCCGGTTACCAGGCTTACCTGGTCGGCGGTTGTGTGCGCGACATGATGCTCGGCATCACGCCGAAAGATTTCGACGTCGCCACCAGCGCCACCCCTGAACAAGTACGGGCAGAATTTCGCAATGCGCGGATCATCGGCCGTCGTTTCAAACTGGTGCACATTCACTTTGGTCGCGAAATCATTGAAGTCGCGACCTTCCGCGCTAACCACCCGCAAAACGATGAAGAGGAAGACAGCAACCAGTCTTCCCGCAACGAGAGCGGGCGCATCCTGCGCGATAACGTCTATGGCACCCTGGAAGAAGACGCGCAACGCCGTGACTTCACCATCAACGCCTTGTATTACGATCCGGTCAGCGAGCGCATCCTCGATTACGCCAACGGCGTACACGACATCCGCAATCACCTGATCCGCCTGATCGGCGACCCGAAGCAACGCTACCAGGAAGACCCGGTACGGATGCTGCGGGCCGTGCGTTTCGCCGCCAAGCTGAATTTCGGTATCGAAAAACACAGCGCCGCGCCGATCCGCGACCTGGCACCGATGCTGCGCGAGATCCCGTCGGCACGTCTGTTCGAAGAAGTACTCAAGCTGTTCCTCTCCGGCCACGCCGCGGACACCTTCGAGATGCTGGTCGACCTGCAGTTGTTCGATCCACTGTTCCCGGCCAGTGCCGAGGCATTGGAATACAACCCGACGTACACCCACACGCTAATCAGTGAAGCGCTGATCAACACCGACCTGCGGATCAAGCAGAACAAACCGGTGACCCCGGCGTTCCTGTTTGCTGCACTGTTGTGGCCGGCTCTCCCAGCCCGCGTGTTGCGCCTGCAAGAACGCGGCATGCCACCGATTCCGGCGATGCAGGAAGCGGCGCACGAGCTGATTGCCGAACAGTGCCAGCGCATTGCGATTCCGAAACGCTTCACCATGCCGATCCGCGAGATCTGGGACATGCAGGAACGCCTGCCACGCCGTAGCGGCAAGCGCGCCGACCTATTGCTGGACAACCCGCGGTTCCGTGCCGGTTACGACTTCTTGCTGTTGCGCGAAAGCGCCGGCGAGCAGACCGATGGGCTGGGCGAATGGTGGACGGATTATCAGGACGCGAACGACAGCGAACGTCGCGACATGATCCGCGACCTCAGCGGCAAGGATGACGGCACTGGCGCTCCGCGCAAACGTCGTCGCAGCGGTGGCGCCAAGCGCAAACGCGCCGCCGGCGCACCGAGCACCACGGGCGAGTAAGTCATGGAACGCGTCTACATCGGCATGGGCAGCAATCTGGCTGACCCCGCTGAACAGTTGCGCAGCGCCGTCGAGGCGCTGGCGCGGTTGCCGCAAACCGAACTGGTTGGGGTTTCCGGGTTTTATCAAAGCGACTCGCTGCTGCCCGGCCAACCGCGCTACACCAACGCGGTTGCCGCCCTCGACAGCCGCCTCGCGCCGCTGGACCTGCTCGATGCGCTGCAAGCCATCGAAAACGGCCATGGTCGCGAGCGCCTTGAACGTTGGGGGCCACGCACGCTGGATCTCGACATTGTGCTGTTCGGCGATCGCCTGATCGACGAACCCCGCCTCAAAGTCCCGCACTACCATATGCAGGAACGCGCCTTCGTCCTGTATCCACTGGCTGAACTGGCGCCGGCGGATTTGCGATTGGCGGATGGCCGGACTCTCAACGAATTGCTTGAGGCATGTCCGTTCGTCGGCCTCGAACGCCTCCCCCAAGCTTCACGCTAACCCCCTGTGGGAGCGGGCTTGCTCGCGAATGCGGTGTATCAGTCGACATCTCTGTTGAATGACACACCGCATTCGCGAGCAAGCCCGCTCCCACATTGTTTATGCAGTGTCACAAAAATCTGCTGAATCGCATCAGTTACCCCGGTAACACCCCACACGTAACAATGCGGTAACACACACAATTGACTTCCCGAGTCCTCCTCACGACTATAGGCGTCCCGCTGCCGCCAACGCGGCGCTAAAGGGCGCAATCCAGGCCTTATAAGCACGACAAAAGACCGTGCGCCTGAGTAAATGAAGAATCACGCGCGTTACTCGCAGTAGTTTCCATAGCGCCTGAACGAGGATTTTTTACATGCCAGCCATCACCCTGACCACGCTCCAGAGCCTCAAGCAGAAAGGTGAAAAAATCACCATGCTGACCTGCTATGACGCGACCTTCGCCCACGCCTGCAATGAGGCCGGTGTCGAAGTGCTGCTGGTGGGCGACTCCCTCGGCATGGTTTTGCAAGGTCACGACAGCACCCTGCCCGTCACCACCGCTGAGATGGCCTACCACGTGGCCGCCGTCAAACGCGGCAATGCCGACGCCTTGATCCTCGCCGACCTGCCGTTCATGGCCTACGCCACCACCGAACAAGCCATGACCAACAGTGCCCTGCTGATGCAGGCCGGTGCGCACATGGTCAAGGTCGAAGGCGCCTTGTGGCTGGCGGACTCGATCCGCCTGCTGGCCGAACGCGGTGTGCCGGTGTGCGCGCACATGGGCCTGACCCCGCAATCGGTAAACATTCTGGGCGGCTACAAAGTCCAGGGCCGCAGCGAGAACCAGGCGCGGCAGATGCGTGCTGACGCCATCGCCCTGGAACAGGCCGGTGCGTCGATGTTGCTGCTCGAATGCGTACCGAGCGAATTGGCTGAAGAAATCACCCAAGCCGTGGGTATTCCGGTGATCGGCATCGGCGCCGGCAGCGGCACCGACGGCCAGGTATTGGTGCTGCACGACATGCTCGGCCTGTCGATCACGGGTCGCGTGCCGAAGTTCGTGAAGAACTTCATGGCCGGACAAGTCAGCATCCAGGCTGCACTCGGCGCTTACGTCTCTGAAGTCAAAGCGGCGACTTTCCCAGGTATCGAACACGGATTCTCTGCATGAACACCGTCAAAACCGTCCGCGAACTGCGGGCTGCCATCGCCCGTGCCCGCGGTGAAGGCAAACGCATTGCTTTCGTCCCGACCATGGGCAACCTGCACAGCGGTCATATCGCGCTGATTGCCAAAGCCTCCCAACGGGCGGATTTCGTGGTCGCGAGTATTTTCGTCAACCCGCTGCAATTCGGCGCCGGCGAAGACCTCGACAAGTACCCGCGCACGTTGGCGGCGGATCAGGAAAAACTGCTCCAGGGCGGCTGCCATCTGCTGTTCGCCCCGACCGTCGAAGAAATGTACCCCGACGGCATGGCCGGCCAGACCCGCGTCAGCGTTCCGCAACTGTCCGAAGGCCTGTGTGGCGCCAGCCGTCCGGGGCATTTCGAAGGTGTGGCAACGGTGGTCAGCAAACTGTTCAACATGGTCCAGCCGGACCTGGCGATCTTCGGTCAGAAAGACTTCCAGCAACTGGCAGTGATTCGCGCCCTGGTGCATGACCTGAACATGCCGATCCAGATCATCGGCGAACCGACCGTCCGCGCCGCCGATGGCCTGGCGCTGTCGTCGCGCAACGGTTTCCTCAGCGAAGAACAACGAGCGACTGCGCCCGTGGTGTATCGCACGCTGTCGTCGATAGCCGATGCGATTAAACAGGGTGATCGCGACTATCCGGCGCTGATCGAGGCGCAAATCAAACAGCTCGAAGCGGCTGGATTGCGCACCGATTACCTGGAAATCCGCCATGCCGTGACCTTGCGTCCGGCCACTGCGCAGGATCGGGATTTGGTGATTCTGATGGCGGCGTTCCTCGGGACGACGCGATTGATCGACAACCTGCACCTGAACCTCGACGCTTCCGCCTAAACACCGCAATCCCCCTGTGGGAGCGAGCCTGCTCGCGAATGGGACATTCAGCATTGATGTTGAATGTCCCATTCGCGAGCAGGCTCGCTCCCACAGTGGGTTTTGTGGTGACTTCCAGAGCGTATTGCCGCCCTCAAAGCCTTCGTGCAATATGCCCGCCGTTCGATTCCGACCTGGGGAAACACTCATGCACGCCATCATGCTCAAGGCCAAGCTGCACCGCGCCGAAGTCACCCACGCAGTACTCGATTACGAAGGTTCTTGCGCCATTGACGGCGAGTGGCTGGACTTGTCCGGCATCCGTGAATACGAACAGATCCAGATCTACAACGTCGACAACGGCGAGCGCTTCACTACCTACGCGATTCGTGGCGAAGAAGGGTCGCGCATGATTTCCGTCAACGGTGCTGCGGCGCACAAGGCCAAGGTCGGTGATCGGGTAATCATCTGCGCTTACGCTCATTACAGCGAAGCCGAGTTGGTGAACTTCAAGCCGCGCATGCTCTACATGGCGCCGGGCAATGAGCTGAGCCACATCAGTAATGCCATTCCGGTCCAGGTGGCCTGATAGCACCCTGCCCCGGCAAACGCCCGTTTGTCGGGGCATTTCTGGTTTTAATGTTAAAAAAGTACAGAAAACGAGTCATACAAAGCGAAGACAGATCCGCACGCGAGGTTTACTGTTACCGCCCTGCGCTATTTAATCGTCTCCAAGCAGATTGCCCGCAATGACCCACCCAGCGGTCGGGACGTTCCGGGATCTTCAGTGTCTTAAAGGCAGTTCAAGTAAAAAGGAAAATCGCAGCGATGGCGTACTACCGCACTCCTCATGACGTTACCGCTCTGCCCGCCTGGCAAGCGTTGAAAGACCACCGCCAAGCCATGCAGGATTTCAGCATGCGCGAAGCGTTCAATGCCGACCCGCAGCGCTTTACTCAATTCACCCTCAGCAGCTGCGGTCTATTTCTCGATTACTCGAAAAACCTGATCAACGCCGAGACCCGCAATCTGCTGGTGGGCCTGGCCAACGAAGTCGACCTCAAAGGCGCGATCAAGTCGTTGTTCGAAGGCGAAATCGTCAACTCTTCCGAAGGCCGTCCAGCGCTGCACACCGCACTGCGCCGCCCGGTGGGCGACAAGTTGTCGGTGAACGGCGTCAACGTGATGCCCGAAGTGCACAAAGTGCTGAACCAGATCACCGACCTCGTGGGCCGTATCCACGATGGTCTGTGGCGCGGTTACACCGAGAAGCCGATCACCGACGTGGTGAACATCGGCATCGGTGGCTCGTTCCTCGGTCCCGAGCTGGTGTCCGAAGCGCTGTTGTCCTACGCCCATAAAGGCGTGCGTTGCCATTACCTGGCGAACATCGATGGCAGTGAGTTCCACGAACTGACCATGAAGCTGCGCGCCGAGACCACGCTGTTCATCGTCTCGTCGAAATCCTTCAACACCCTCGAAACCCTGAAGAACGCTCAGGCCGCACGCGCCTGGTACCTGGCCCAGGGCGGTTCGGAAGCCGAGCTGTATCGTCACTTCATCGCGGTCTCGAGCAACAACGCCGCAGCAGTGGCCTTCGGTATCCGCGAAGAGAACATCTTCCCGATGTGGGACTGGGTTGGCGGCCGTTACTCGCTGTGGTCGGCCATCGGTCTGCCGATTGCCCTGGCCATCGGCATGTCGAACTTCAAGGAACTGCTGTCCGGTGCCTACACCATGGACCAGCATTTCCAGAGCGCGCCGTTCGAACAGAACATGCCGGTGCTGCTGGCGTTGCTTGGCGTCTGGTACGGCAACTTCTGGGGCGCGCAAAGCCACGCGATCCTGCCGTACGACCACTACCTGCGTAACATCACCAAGCACTTGCAACAGCTGGACATGGAATCCAACGGCAAGAGCGTGCGTCAGGATGGCACGCCTGTGTCCACCGACACTGGCCCGGTTATCTGGGGTGGCGTTGGCTGCAACGGTCAGCACGCTTACCACCAGTTGCTGCACCAGGGCACCCAGCTGATCCCGGCCGACTTCATCGTGCCGATCGTCAGCTTCAACCCGGTGTCTGACCACCACCAGTGGCTGTACGCCAACTGCTTGTCGCAAAGCCAGGCATTGATGCTCGGCAAGACCCTTCCCGAAGCTGAAACCGAGCTGCGCGACAAAGGCCTGAGCGAAGAAGAAGTACACAAACTCGCGCCGCACAAGGTGATCCCGGGCAACCGTCCGAGCAACACCATCGTGGTCGAGCGCATCAGCCCGCGCCGCCTCGGCGCACTCGTGGCGTTGTACGAACACAAAGTCTTCGTGCAAAGCGTGGTCTGGGGCATCAACGCCTTCGACCAGTGGGGCGTGGAGCTGGGTAAAGAACTGGGCAAAGGCGTCTACAACCGCCTGGTCGGCAGCGAAGAAACCCCGGCTGACGATGCTTCAACCCAAGGCCTGATCAACTACTTCCGCGGCCGTCACCGCGGTTGATCTGACGCCACACTGCAACACCCTGTGGGAGCGGCGGTGCGACGATTCGACTTGCTCGCGAAGGCGGAGTGTCATTCAACAGATAAGTTGACTGATCCACCGCATTCGCGAGCAAGCCCGCTCCCACATTGGTTTGTGTACGACTTGAACCCGCTGGGCACTCGGCGCATCTTTATGACTTGTTTACCAAAACAAGAATAAGGAACCGTCATGTTCGATATCAGCACGTTCCCCAAAGCCGATGCCGTACGCCGGGCAGCCAACCTGAGTCAGGACGACTACCAGCGTCTCTACCGACAATCCATCGAACACCCCAGCACCTTCTGGGCTGAACAGGCCACGCGCTTCCTTGACTGGAGCACTCCGTGGCAAACCGTCCAGCGCTATAACCTGAAAACCGGCGAAGCCGCCTGGTTTGCCGGGGGCAAGCTGAACGTCAGTTACAACTGCATCGACCGTCACCTGGAAAAACGTGGCGATCAGATCGCAATCATCTGGGAAGGCGACGACCCCGCCGAATCCGCCCAGATCACCTACAAAAAACTCCATCACAACGTCTGTCGCCTGGCCAACGTGCTGAAAAGTCGTGGCGTGAAGAAAGGTGATCGGGTGTGCATCTACATGCCGATGATCCCCGAAGCCGCCTACGCGATGCTCGCCTGCACGCGGATTGGCGCGGTGCATTCGGTGGTGTTTGGCGGTTTTTCCCCGGACTCGGTGCGCGACCGGATTCTCGACGCCGACTGCCGTACCGTGATCACGGCCGATGAAGGCGTGCGCGGAGGTAAATTCGTGCCGCTCAAGGAGAAGGTCGACAAAGCACTCGAGAGTTGCCCGAACGTCAGCACGGTGATCGTGGTCGAGCGCACCCAGGGCGAAGTGAACTGGGTCGAAGGTCGGGACATCTGGTATCACCAGGCCTTGCGCGATGTCGGCGACGATTGCCCGCCGGAACCGATGGACGCCGAAGATCCGTTGTTCATCCTCTACACCTCCGGCAGCACCGGCAAACCCAAAGGCGTGCTGCACACCACCGGCGGCTATCTGCTGCAAGCGGCGATGACCTTCAAGTACGTACTCGATTACCGCGACGAAGAAGTGTTCTGGTGCACCGCCGACGTCGGCTGGGTCACCGGCCACAGCTACATCGTTTACGGGCCGCTGGCCAATGGCGCGACCACGCTGATCTTCGAAGGCGTACCGAGTTACCCCACCAGCTCACGCTTCTGGCAAGTGATCGACAAACACCACGTCAACATCTTCTATACCGCACCGACCGCCCTGCGCTCGCTGATGCGTGAAGGCTCCGAGCCGCTGAAGGAAACGTCTCGCGAGAGCCTCAGATTACTCGGCAGTGTCGGTGAGCCGATCAACCCGGAAGCATGGGATTGGTATTTCAACGTGGTCGGCGAGCAACGCTGCCCGATTGTCGACACCTGGTGGCAGACCGAAACCGGCGGCATCATGCTCAGCCCGTTGGTCAGCGCGCAACGGATCAAACCGGGCTGCGCCACGCAACCGATGTTCGGCGTGCAACCGGTATTGCTTGATGAAGTGGGCAAGGAAATCAAAGGCGCCGGCAGCGGCGTGCTGGCGATCAAATCCAGTTGGCCGGCGCAGATCCGCAGCGTCTACGGCGACCCGCAACGCATGGTCGAAACCTACTTCAAACCCTACCCCGGCTACTACTTCACCGGCGACGGCGCCCGGCGCGATGAGGACGGCGACTACTGGATCACCGGGCGTATCGACGATGTGATCAACGTCTCCGGGCACCGCATCGGCACCGCGGAAGTGGAAAGCGCCTTGGTGTTGCACGACAGCATCGCCGAGGCCGCGGTGGTCGGTTACCCCCACGACGTCAAGGGCCAGGGCATCTACGCCTTCGTCACGCCCATGAACGGCTCCGAACCCAACGATGAACTGAAGAAAGAACTGCTGGCGCACGTCAGCAAGGAAATCGGCAGCTTCGCCAAGCCAGACCTGATTCAATGGGCGCCGGCCTTGCCGAAAACCCGCTCGGGCAAGATCATGCGGCGGATTCTGCGCAAGATCGCCTGCAATGAACTGGATAGCCTGGGCGACACTTCGACCCTGGCCGATCCGAGCGTGGTGCAGGAGTTGGTCGATAAACGCCTGAATCAATAACACTCGGACCTGGAATGCCCTGTAGGAGGCATTCCAGGTCAGTCTTTTTTTCGCCACTGAGTCGCCATGGAATTCATCCGCACCCGCATCGAAACCCAGCTTATGAGCCTGACTGGTCTGTCCTTGGGCAACCTCGACCTGGAGAACCCCAAGGGCGACCCCGGCCTGTTCGGGCCCGAGTCGGTGAGTTGGCAAGTGCATGGTGATTTCAGCAGCATGCTGATCGGCGGCATCAGTGCGTTGATGCTGCAAGCCTTGCATCCACTGGCGTTGGCCGGGGTCTGGGATCATTCGAATTTTCGCGAAGACATGCTCGGCCGTTTGCGCCGTACCAGCCAGTTCATCTCCGGGACGACGTTCGGTTCGCGCAAGGACGCCGACTGGCTGATCGAAAAAGTGCGCACCATCCACCTGCAAGTGGTCGGCACCGCGCCGGATGGCCGGCCGTACGCCGCCAGTGATCCTGACTTGCTGACCTGGGTGCATGTGGCCGAGGTCAGCAACTTCCTCGCGGCGCACCTGCGTTATCGCAATCCGCATTTGTCATTGGCTGATCAAGACCGCTACTACGCCGAAATCGCGGTGATCGCCGAGCGCCTGGGCGCCCGCGATGTGCCGCATAGCCGCAAGGAAATGGCCGAGTATCTGGAGCGAATCCGCCCGCAGCTGCTGTGCGACGACCGCAGTCGCGAGGTGTTGCGCCTGCTGCTGAACGCGCCCTCCCCCAGCCGCATGGCCAAACCGTTTGGCGGCTTGATGATGCAGGCCGGTATCGACCTGCTGCCGGACTGGGCGAGTGACATGCTTGGGGTCAATCAGAACCCGCTGCAACGTCAGTTGATCCGCGCCAGCGTCAAGCGCAGTGCGCCGATGCTGCGCTGGGCGATGAGGAATGGCTCGGTGCAACGGGCCAAGCGGCGGATGGGGTTGCTGACCTGACGCTCCACACCTTACGCCGATAACCCCGTGGCGAGGGAGCTTGCTCCCGCTCGAGCGCGAAGCGCTCGCAAAAATCCCCGACAAGGGCCGAGATTTCGGGGCCGCTTCGCAGCCCAGCGGGAGCAAGCTCCCTCGCCACAGGCAAGCCCCCTCGCCACAGAACACCGCGGTCCCATGCCAAGCTGTTAAACTCCCGCGCCAAATTCCCTCCTCCTGCAAGGCGCCCAGCATGTCTTCCTTGAATCAGGCGCTGCGCGCCGCCCTCGATCATCGCCAGGACCTGCTTGCCGAACTGCATCAGCAGGGCACCGATTGCTATCGCCTGTTCCATGGCAGCCAGGAAGGCGCCGGCGGCCTGACCATCGACCGTTACGGCCCGCAACTGCTGGTGCAAAGCTTTCACCAGTCGCTGGAGCGCGACGCGCTGCTGCAACTGCACGACATCATCAATCAACACCTGGGCCTCGACACCCTGCTGGTCTACAACGACCGCTCCCGGGGCAATTCGCGTATCGACCGCGAAGACACCGTCTACCAAGCCGACGAAGCCGCGCTGCAAGACCTGATCGGCCACGAATGGGGCCTCAATTACCGGGTTCGCGGCCGTCACGCCGGGCAAGACCCGCTGCTGTTCCTCGACCTGCGCAACACCCGTGGCTGGGTCAAGGATCACAGCAAAGGTAAAAGTGTGTTGAACCTGTTCGCCTACACCTGCGGCGTCGGCCTGAGTGCGGCGGCCGGTGGTGCGCGCGAAGTCTGCAACCTCGACTTCGCCGAAGGCAACCTGGCCGTTGGCCGCGAAAACGGCCTGCTCAACCCGCAGTTGCCGGCCATGCAATTCATTCAGTCCGATTACTTCCCGGCGATCCGCCAACTGGCCGGCCTGCCGATCAGTCAACGTCGCGGGCAGAAACTGCCGAGCTACCAACGCCTGGAACAGCGTCAGTACGATCTGGTGCTGCTCGATCCGCCGGCCTGGGCCAAGAGCGCATTCGGCACGGTCGACCTGCTGCGCGACTATCAAAGCCTGCTCAAACCCGCGTTGCTGACCACCGCCGAGAATGGCGTGCTGATCTGCTGCAACAACCTGGCGAAGGTCAGCATGGACGACTGGCGCGAGCAGGTTTTGCGCTGTGCGGAGAAGGCCGGACGGCCAGTGCGCGAGTGGTCGGTGATGACCCCGGGCGCGGATTTCCCGTCGATGGATCAGCAGCCACCATTGAAAACCCTGATCCTGCAGCTTTGACTCGCGAGGACGTTTCATTCACTTTTTTCTGAACAATCCTGAACAGGGCGAGTACTTCGGAACCGAAAACGCGTGCCATACTCCAAGGCACTCCGATCAGACAAATGAAGCCGCACATGCCCAAAGGATTGATTCGCGCTATCGGCGCCTTGCTGACTGCTCTGGCTCTCTACAGCCTGCTGGGGTTTCTGATTTTGCCGGGCATCGCCTTGCGGATCGCCAACCAGCAGTTGGCCAATTACGCCACGACGCCCGCGCACATCCAGCGCATCGAACTCAACCCCTTCAGCCTTGAAGTCACCCTGTGGGGCCTGATCATCGGTGAGCCGGGCAAGGAACAGGTCGGCTTCGAACGGCTTTACGCCAACCTGCAGATCGACAGCCTCTGGACCAAGGCGCTGCACCTGTCCGATATCGAACTGGACAAGCCCAAGACTGAAATCCTTTTCGGCAAGGACGGCAAACTCAACCTGCTCGGCCTGTTCAAAATCCCCGCCAGCGAACCGACCCCGGCCGACCCGAACGCCAAGCCGTTCCCGCTGCGCGTGGAGCGAATCAGACTGGCCGGCGGTTATGTGCACTTCCAGGATTCGCGCCCCAGCGAGCCGATCGAATTCCTTTACGACAAACTCGATTTCGAGCTGAAGAACCTCAGCACGCTGCCCGATGACAACGCCGACATGACCCTGGTCGCGGCCGGCCCCGCAGGCGGGCAGATCGACTGGACCGGCAATTTCAGCCTGGTACCGATTGCCTCCGAAGGTAAGTTGAAAGTCACCGACGGCCAGATGAAAGTCTGGTGGCCGTACGTGCGTGATGCGTTGCCTCTGGCCCTGGAAAACGGCGTGCTGAACTTGAGCACCGACTACAAGCTCAACCTGGCCAAGGAAACCGAACTGCTGCTGAGCAACGTCGCGGTCAGTGTCGCGCCCTTCGCTATCAATGCACCGGACGGCCGTCCGCTGGTGAAACTCGAACGCCTGGACGTCAGCGATACCACGATCGACCTGGCCAAGCAGCAAGTCGTCGTCGGCAAGATCCGCAGCAACAAACTCGAAACCTGGGCCGCCCTTGAAGCAGACGGGCAACTCGATTGGCAGAAACTTTTCGCCAGCCAACCGTCCAAAGCAGCCGTCAAAGCCAAAGCCGAACCGGCGACGACTCCGGCAGCAGCCGACTCACCAAAACCTGAACCTACTCCGCCAAGCAAACCCTGGCAGGTGCTGCTCAAAGACGTGCAACTGCGCAATTACCAGGTTCATCTGGCCGACCGCAAGGCGCAGCCGGCTGTGGCGTTGGAAGTGGGCCCATTGAATGTAGACCTGCAGAATTTCGACAGCCTCAATGGCTCGCCTTTCGCCCTCAAGCTCGACACGGGTATCGGCAAGCAAGGCAAAATCACTGCGGACGGCGAGGTCAATCTGGCGCCGGTCAGTGCCAAGCTGAAAGTGCAGACCAAGGACATCGACCTGCGGGTCGCCCAGTCCTATATCACCCCGTTCATTCGCCTGGAACTGCGCAGCGGCATGCTCGGCAGTGACCTGGCGGTTGACCTGAAAAGCACCGACCCGCTGGCCTTCAGCGTAACCGGCCGCGCCCAGGTCGATCAGTTGCACACCCTCGACACCCTGAAAACCCGCGACTTCCTCAAGTGGCAGCAACTGACGCTCGAAGGCCTGAACTATCAGCACGGCGACAGCCTGTCGATCGACAAGGTCAACCTGTTCCAGCCCTACGTGCGCTTCATGATCAACGATGACCGCACCACCAACGTCGATGACTTGCTGGTCCCGCAACCGCCCGATTCCGGCGCCAAGACTGCTGCAGCGAAACCGGCGGCCAGCAAGGACAAACCACTGGCCATCCATGTCGGCGGCGTTGCGATCAATGACGGTTCGGCGAACTTCGCCGACTTCAGCCTCACGCCAAACTTCGCGACGGCGGTGCAACAGCTCAACGGTGCGATCGGCACCATCGACAGCCGCCAGGCGAAACCCGCGACGGTCGACATCAAGGGCAAGGTCGACCGTTATGCGCCGGTCACCATCAAGGGCGCGGTCAACCCGTTCGACCCGATGGCCAGCCTCGACATCGCCACCAGTTTCAAACGGGTCGAACTGACGACGCTGACGCCTTACTCCGGCAAGTTCGCCGGCTACCGCATCCGCAAGGGCCGGCTCAATCTCGACCTGCATTACCTGATCACCAAGGGCCAGCTCAAGGCTGAAAACAAGGTTGTGGTCGAGCAACTGCAACTGGGCGAGAAAGTCGATAGCCCGGACGCCACCAGCCTGCCGCTGAAACTGGCGATCGCCCTGCTCAAGGACGTCGACGGCAAGATTTCCATCGAATTGCCGGTGACCGGCGACCTGAACAACCCGCAGTTCAGCATCATGCCGATTGTCTGGCAGACCTTGCGCAACCTGATCGTCAAAGCGGCTGCAGCACCGTTCAAAATGATCGGCGGGTTGATCAGCGGCGGTGGTTCGGAAGATCTCGGCACCGTGTCGTTTGCACCGGGTTCGAGTGACCTGAGCAAGGAAGCCGAGGCGTCGCTGGTCAAACTCTCCAGCGCGCTCAAGGAACGTCCGGCCCTGCGCCTGGAAATCGAAGGCACCGCCGCGCAAAACAGCGACGGGCCGTTGATTGCCGAGCAACGTCTGGAGCGTGAATACCAGTACAACTACTACAAAATGCTCCAGCGCCGTGGCGACAAGGTTCCGGCTCAGGCGTCTCTGCTGCAAGTGCCGGAGGGCGAGAAAGGTGCGCTGCTGGAAGGCATCTACCGCACCCGTCTCAAGACTCAGCCGCCCGCCGAATGGAAGGACTTGGGCAAGGAAGAACGCACCGCCAAAATGCGCGCGGACGTGATCAAGTTCTGGAGTTCCAGCGACGTGCTGTTGCGCCAACTGGGTCAGGAACGGGCCAGCAGCATCAAGGACTTCCTGGTGGACAAAACGCAGATGGCCGATGACCGCGTGTACTTTGTCGACGCCAGCCTGGGCGAAGCGCAAAGTGATGGTCGGGTGATTACACCCCTGCACCTGGACGCCGAGTGATGATCAGACAATTGCTGATCGGCCTGACCCTGGCGATGGCCGCCAGTCAGGCCAGCGCAGCCGATACCCTGCGCTGCGGCAGTCAGTTGATCAGCGTGGGCGACCGGTCCAGCGAAGTGCTGCAGAAATGTGGACAACCCGTGTCCCGGGATGCGTTGGGCTATAAGCGCAGTGCCAACCGGCGCGAAGAGTTCCCGGTCGAGGAATGGACTTACGGTCCTAATAGCGGGATGTATCAGTACCTGCGGTTTGAAGGTAACCGACTGGTGCAGATCACCAGCAAGCGTGGGAACTGACTCACCACAACTGACAACTTAAACACCTACCCCTGTGGGAGCGGGCTTGCTCGCGAAGGCGGTGTGTCATTCAGCATTGAAGTTGACTGACACACCGCCTTCGCGAGCAAGCCCGCTCCCACAGGCGTTTTTGTGTATCCAAAATCTACATTTGGTTTTGCGGCGCCCACAATAGAACAGGCCCCCGACACGAATGTCGGAGGCCTGTAATGGCCACGTCCTTGTGGCCTTCGCATGAACTCTCCAGAGGCGGCAGACGTATTGCTTAGCCCGTCTGCCACGCCTTCTCCCGGTTCAAGCGGAGAAGTCTTGCCTTACTCGGCTTTCAGGCCGTCAGCAGAAACTGCTTTGACGCCTTTGATTTTCTTGGTGATCGCAACAGCGGTGGCTTTCTGAGCGTCGGTGATTGCTACAGTCGACGACAGGGATACAACACCTTTGTTGGTTTCTACTTTGATGTCAGTGCCTGGAATGCCTTTTTCGGTAACCAGATCGCTTTTCACTTTGGTAGTGATCCAGGTATCGGAAGTGGTTTCTTTAGCCTTGGTCATCTCACCAGCCGCCAAAGTCATCGGGGCTTGGGTAGTTGTGGTGGTTTGTGCAAAAGCAGCACCGGCCATGGTCAGGGTCAGCGCGGCAGCAGTAGCGATAGCGAACTTCTTCATACGAGTAACTCCTGTTTTTCTATAAAGTCTGCTGCGTGTCTTCTCAGCAGGGTTACTGGGTATATTGCGAACGCTGTGCCAACTTTGAGACTGACATTAATGCTTTATAAAACAACGAGTTATGAATTAGTTAAAATTCCGGATTCATGCAAATTGCATGACCATCAAATTATGTACATGCAAGATGCCGGTTTTCTCGTTGGCCTAAGGCCATGAATTTTGAGGAATTTCATCGTGCATACCTTTGTAGGCACCTTTTTTTCTAAACAACCTGCGGTTTTTCACCCTTGAGGTTTTTCACCGGGCAAAAAAATGCCCCGTCTTTGACAGACAGGGCATTCGGACTCAGGTAAAAATCAAGTCCCGCTGGCGGCGCAACCGGTTGGCGCATAAGTCGGGGCTACAGTAGTTGCGCAAGTCCAGCCGGCAGTCGCACTGCGCGAAAGCGTGATGGTCTTGCCCAATACAGGCGCCGGGGCATTGATCAGTGTACAAACAAGTGTGCCCGTACCGGCGGCTACAGTCCCTGTCATCGAAAGAGTACAGTTCTGAGTCGCAGCCACACCGGCGTTGACGTTGGTCAACGTCGGATCAGCCGAACCCGCATTAATCACATCTTCATACGGCACTTTGAGAGCCGACACTTCAGCAATACCAGCCGTCACTTTCGCCCGCGCCTGATACTTGGAGTATTGCGGCAACGCAAACGTCGCCAGAATCCCGATGATCGCCACCACGATCAACAGCTCGATCAGCGTAAAACCTTTCTGAGTATTCATAGACAAGCTCCATGCATGAGTCGAAATCTCATGATCTGATTAAGCCTCAGCATACTCCGTGCCAGGCCTTCGCTGCCCTGGCTGTGGGGCGCGAAGTATCGAAAGCGCCTTTTCCTACCCCCTGTAACCGCACTATCTGACACTTTTTGTCACCTCGACCCCACTGGTTTGGTTCCTCGCCTTGACTAGGCTATAAGTCATGAACTGTCTGCGTCCGGTATCCCCATGAATGACATCGCTCTTAGCGGTCTGGCCAAGCAATTGGTGCTGGCCGAACTGCTCACTGAAAAAAGCGCGCAACAGGCGTTTCAGCAAGCCCAACGCAATCGTATTTCCCTGGTCAGCTACCTGGTGCAGAACAAACTGGTGAAGAGCCGGCAAGTGGCGGAGATTGCCTCGGAACATTTCGGCATGGCCCTGCTGGACCTCCACTGTCTGGACAAGGAAACCCAACCCAAGGGGCTGGTCAGCGAAAAACTGGTCCGCCAGCACCACGCCCTGCCCCTCTGGCGACGTGGCAATAAACTGTTCGTGGGGATTTCCGACCCGACCAATCATCAGGCAATCAACGACATCCAGTTCAGCACCGGCCTGAGCACCGAAGCCATCCTGGTAGAGGACGACAAGCTCAGCGACGCCATCGAAAAGTTCTTCGACAGCCACGCCACCGGCCTGGAAGAGATGGCCGATGTGGACCTCGATGGCCTGGACATCGAAACCGTCGACGATAAAAACCACGACTCCATCGCCGGGCAAGACGCCGATGACGCGCCCGTGGTGCGCTTCGTCCACAAGATGCTGCTCGATGCGATCAAGAGCGGCTCTTCCGACTTGCACTTCGAACCCTACGAAAAAACCTATCGGGTACGGATGCGCACCGACGGCATCCTGCGCGAAGTTGCCAAACCGCCGATTCAACTGGCTGGGCGAATTGCAGCCCGGCTTAAGGTTATGGCCAGCCTCGACATTTCCGAAAGACGCAAACCTCAGGACGGGCGGATCAAGATGCGCCTGTCCAAGAGCAAGTCCATCGACTTTCGGGTCAACACCTTGCCGACGCTGTGGGGCGAGAAAGTGGTGATCCGGATCCTCGACCCGTCCAGCGCCCAGATGGGCATCGACGCCCTCGGTTACGAGCCCGACCAGAAAGCCTTGTTCATGGCCGCCCTCAAGCAGCCACAAGGCATGATCCTGGTCACCGGCCCCACCGGCTCGGGCAAAACCGTGTCGCTCTACACCGGGCTGAATATTCTCAATACCGTGGACATCAACATTTCCACCGCCGAAGACCCGGTGGAGATCAACATGGAAGGCATCAACCAGGTCAACGTCAATCCCAAGCAAGGGCTGGATTTTTCCCAGGCCCTGCGCTCATTCCTGCGCCAGGACCCGGACGTGATCATGGTCGGCGAGATCCGCGACCTTGAAACCGCGGAAATCGCGATCAAGGCCGCCCAGACCGGGCACTTGGTGTTGTCGACCCTGCACACCAACAGCGCCGCGGAAACCCTGACCCGCCTGCATAACATGGGCATCCCGGGGTTCAACATCGCCACCTCGATCACCCTGATCATCGCCCAGCGCCTGGCGCGCAAGCTGTGCAGCCACTGCAAGACGCCGATCGAGATTCCCCGTGAAGCGCTGATCAAGGAAGGCTTCCCCGAGGAACGCATCGGCTCTTTCACGATCTATGAGCCCGTCGGTTGCGATCACTGCAACCACGGTTACAAAGGGCGAATCGGGATTTATGAAGTGGTGAAGAACACGCCAGACCTGCAACGGCTGATCATGGCCGAAGGCAATTCCCTGGAAATCGAGATCCAGATGCGCAAGGACGGCTTCAACGACCTGCGCACTTCCGGGCTGATCAAGGCCATGCAAGGCATTACCAGCCTTGAAGAAATCAACCGGGTCACCAAGGACTGAACATGGCGGTCAAGGCAGCAAAAATCAGCGTGTACGCCTGGGAAGGCACGGACAAGAAAGGCACGAAAATGAACGGCGAGTTGAGCGGTCAGAACCCGGCGCTGATCAAGGCCCAATTGCGCAAGCAAGGGATCAATCCGGGCAAGGTGCGCAAGAAATCCGCGTCGATTTTCAGCTTCGGCAAACGCATCAAGGCCCAGGACATTTCCCTGTTCACCCGGCAGATGGCGACCATGATGAAGGCCGGTGTGCCGCTGTTGCAGTCGTTCGACATCATCGGCGAAGGCTTCGACAACCCGGCCATGCGCAAACTGGTGGACGAGGTGAAACAGGAAGTCGCCGCGGGCAACAGCTTCGCCGCATCCCTGCGCAAGAAGCCGCAGTATTTCGACGAGTTGTACTGCAACCTGGTGGATGCCGGTGAACAGGCCGGCGCACTCGATACCCTGCTGGATCGGGTGGCCACCTATAAAGAAAAGAGCGAGCAGCTCAAGGCCAAGATCAAGAAGGCCATGACGTATCCGTTGGCCGTGGTGTTCGTCGCGATCATCGTGACGGGGATTCTGCTGGTCAAAGTGGTGCCGCAATTCAAGACTGTGTTCTCCGGGTTTGGCGCCGAGTTGCCGTCCTTTACCTTGATGGTGATCGACTTGTCGGAGTTCATGCAGGAGTGGTGGTGGGTGATGCTCGGCGCGCTGATCGCCGCGATCTTCGGTTTTCGTCGTGCAATGAAAAAGTCGCAACCCTTTCGCGACCGGATGGACACCTGGCTGCTGAAACTGCCGCTGGTGGGCGCACTGATGTACAAGTCTGCCGTGGCGCGTTACGCGCGCACGCTGTCGACCACGTTCGCCGCCGGGGTGCCGTTGGTGGACGCACTCGAATCAGTGGCCGGCGCCACCGGCAACATCGTGTTCAAACGCGCGGTACTGCGCATCAAGCAGGACGTCTCGACCGGCATGCAGCTGAATTTCGCCATGCGCACCTCCGGTGTCTTCCCGAACATGGCGATCCAGATGGCCGCCATTGGCGAAGAGTCCGGCGCACTCGACGACATGCTCGACAAAGTCGCGAGTTTCTACGAGGACGAAGTGGACAACATGGTCGACAACCTCACCAGCCTGATGGAGCCGTTCATTATGGTAGTGCTCGGCGTTGTCGTTGGCGGGCTGGTAGTTGCGATGTACCTGCCTATTTTCCAACTCGGCTCAGCGATCTGACATGCCCTTGAATGAATACCTGACCCTGTATCCGCTGGCCTTTGTCATCACGGCGCTGGTGCTCGGCCTGGTGGTCGGCAGCTTCCTCAACGTAGTGATCTGGCGCCTGCCGAAAATGCTCGAACGGGAATGGCGAACGCAGGCTCACGACGTCCTCGGCCTGCCCATCGAAACACCTCCGCCGACCTACAACCTGATGCTGCCCCATTCCCAGTGCCCGCACTGCGCCCAGAAGATCCGCGCCTGGGAAAACATCCCGGTGCTCAGTTACGTGTTGCTGCGCGGGCGCTGCTCGAACTGCGCGGCACCGATCAGCAAGCGTTATCCGCTGACCGAACTGGCCTGCGGTCTGCTTTCGGCATTCATTGCCTGGCAGTTCGGCTTCGGTTGGCCTGCCGGCCTGCTGCTGGTGCTGACGTGGGGCCTGTTGGCGATGAGCCTGATTGATGCCGAGCATCAACTGTTGCCCGATGTCCTGGTGCTGCCGTTGTTGTGGCTGGGGCTGATCGTCAACAGCTTCGAGCTGTTCGTGCCGTTGCACGATGCATTGTGGGGTGCGGTGGCCGGTTACCTGGTGCTGTGGTCGGTGTTCTGGCTGTTCAAACTGATCACCGGCAAGGACGGCATCGGCCACGGCGACTTCAAGCTGCTGGCAATGCTCGGGGCCTGGGGTGGGTGGCAAGTGCTGCCGCTGACCCTGCTCTTGTCATCGCTGGTGGGGGCCATCCTTGGGGTGATTTTGCTGCGCTTGCGTGACGCGAAAACTTCGACGCCGATCCCTTTCGGGCCCTATCTGGCAATTGCCGGCTGGATTGCGTTGCTCTGGGGTGGTCAAATAACCGACTTCTATTGGCAGTTTGTCGGTTTGAAATGAATACCCCTGTGGAAAAACCCTGGATTCTCGGCCTGACCGGCGGCATCGGCAGCGGCAAAAGCGCGGCGGCCCAGCACTTCATCGACCTCGGTGTGCACGTGGTCGATGCTGATCACGCGGCGCGCTGGGTGGTGGAACCGGGTCGCCCGGCGCTTGCGAAAATTGCCGAGCACTTCGGCCCTGGCGTGCTGCAATCCGACGGGCAACTCGATCGTGCGGCGTTGCGCAAACTGATCTTCGAAGTCCCGGAAGAACGCCGCTGGCTCGAAGCGCTGCTGCATCCGCTGATCGCCGAGGAAATCGTCGAGCATCTGGCCAAGGCAAAATCGCCGTATGCGATTCTGGTGTCGCCGCTGTTGATCGAGTCCGGCCAATACGCCATGACCCAACGGGTGCTGGTGATCGACGTCCCGGAACAACTGCAGATCGAACGCACCCTGCAGCGCGACCAGATCAGCGAGCAACAGGTCCAGGCGATCCTCAAGGCCCAGTCCAGCCGCCAGGACCGCGTAAGCCATGCCGACGATGTGGTGGTCAACGACCGCGACCTCGCCTGGCTGCACAGCGAGGTCGAGCGCCTGCATCACTTTTATTTAACTTTGCGTGGAGGCCAGTCATGAGCCAGACCCCAACCGTCAATTGCCCAACCTGTGGCGCCCCTGTCGAATGGAGCGCCACCAACACCTACCGGCCTTTCTGTTCGGATCGTTGCAAACTGATCGACCTGGGTGCCTGGGCGTCGGAAGAACACAAGATCCCGGTGAGCCCGGATGCCGAGGACGACCTGTTCAGCGAAGACTTCGAACCGCGTCACTGACTTCCGTCTTTATCCACAGGCATCAGGGCCGCATAAAACCGTAGTCCTGACCGTCATCGAGGTTCTCGGCGAGAAACTGCAACTCATCCGCCAGATCCTCGACACTGCGCACGGCCTTGCTCTGTTGCACCACCGCACTGAGCAAGGCGCGCAGGCTCAACCCCGGATCAAACCCCACTTCCTGCGCCGCATCCAGACTGTGACGCAACTCCTGCCTTGCCCATTCGTAGACGCTCATTTCGATGCTCCTGAAGGTTTTGCCGAGCATGAGTTGGCGAGCGTCAAACCGGTTTGATGTGGATCAAGACTTGGGATCGTCGTCCTTCCACGGCGCCGACAGGTAGCGAGTGCGGTTGAACGTCTCCAGCCACTCGGGACTGAATACCACCAGCGCGCTGATGATCATGCCGTTGATAAACGCTTCGGGAAAAATCAGCAGCCACAGATAGCCGACAAAATCTTCCAGCCAGTACGGCATCGCGAAACGTTCGTCGAACCACAGCCATGTCAGCGCCAGCAGCAGGCACAGCAACGCCGACAGCGCTGCTGCAAAGAAACCGGAAACGAAGATATACACAAATGGATTACGCGGTTGCGCACGCTCGACCAGGATCGCGCAGCACTCGGTGACCAGCACCGGCAGCAGAATAATCAACGCGCCATTCACCCCGACGGCGGCCAGGTCCTGGCGCCCGAGCGCCACCAAGCCCAGTTGCGCGATCAACCCACCGAGAATCGCCAGCGGCCAGTCCAGCAGCAACGTCACCGCAGTCATGCCGATAAAGTGATACGACACGCCCGTATCAAAATCCCGTCGCACCAGCCACAACATAAACAGCGCGAACACCGTGCCGAACAGCAAATGCTGGCGGCGACTGTCGGTGAATAACTCGACCCACGGCGCGCGGCAAATCGCCCAGATCACCACGGGTACGTAAATCAGCCAGCCGACCGCCAGGCTTTGCGGTGACAGCAACTCTGCGCCGATCATGACGCGATCCCCTTGAACACCACGACACACTCCTTGTTGGATTACGGCTCCATGCCAGCATACACCGGCGCAAATGTGCCTCCAGTGGATGCAAAGCTTTCTGCTTGTCGCATTTGAACGCTAAGCTTGGGCCTATGGATGACTCAGATTATTTACGCCTGCTGACCATCGCGGCCGAGCAAGCCAACGCGTTCCTGTCCAATGCCCGCAAATGGGAGCGTGAGCGTTGGGTCTGCCAGCGCCTGCTGCAAGGCCTGAACATTCCCTATCGCGCCGACGAATTCGCCCCTGCCGGCGAGCCGCCGGACGTGCTGTTTCGCGATGCCAGTTTCGAGGTGTTCTTCGTGCTCGACGAAGGCCGGCGCCTCAACGACGAATGGCGCGACGAACTACAACGCCGGCGCAGCGCGTTTTCCCTCAGTTCGCTGGTGCGCCGCGAGGCCAAGCCCCGGCGCATTCCGGCCAATGAATTCCTGCTGAGACTGGCGCCGACTTTGCGCAAAAAAGCCCACAACTACAAAGAACGCGGCATGGACCTGGGGGAACTGGACATCATTGCCTTCGCCAGCCTCAAGCGCGAAGTGCTGGACCTCAACAGCCACTTCCCTCCGCCCACTGAATACCTGCGCCAGGGTTGGCGCTCGCTGTCACTGGTCGGGCCGACATTCGCCCGGGTGCTGTTCGCTCATCCCGACGCGCCGGACTTCCTGCGCAGCAACCTGGGACGCAGCATCGTCTTCGATGTCGGGATCAGCCTGTGAGCCCATTGCAGGAGTTGATTGCCGAAGTCCCGCAAGTCGGCCGTGTGCGTTGGATCGGCGTGCGCCCGGCGTCGCATGTGCCGATGATTGAACTGGACGTCGTGGAAGCTCGACTTGAAGCCGGTTTGACCGGCGACAAGGCCCGCCCCGGCGTGCGCAATGCCCGGCAGGTGACGTTGATTCAGTGGGAACACCTGGCGGTGATCAGTTCGCTCATGGGTCGCCCGGACGATCAACCGGTGCTGCCGAATGACCTGCGGCGCAACATCGTCGTCAGCGGGATCAACTTGTTCAGCCTCAAGGGCCGGCGCTTCAAGATTGGCCAGGCGATTTTCGAAACCACGGGCTGGTGCCAACCGTGCGCACGCCTGCAAAACAACCTCGGCCCCGGGACTTTTCAAGCGGTTCGCGGCCATGGCGGAATCACTGCCCGGGTGTTACAAAGTGGAATCATTCGACTGGACGACACGGTGAGCGTCGAGCCTGTCCCCGACAGCGGCTATGCTCCGTTCAACGTTCGTTAAATCAGCCTGTAGCTTCTACACATTCAGCAACGTCTACCCCTGACGAGGCCCAATATGACCAGCCGCCTGAACCCAGACGACCAGAAGCATGTCGAAGAGTACCTGCACTTGTCCCAACACCGAGTCGAGCGCCGGCCTTTCCGGCCGTGGATGCTCTTGGTGCTGGTGCTGGCAGTGACCATTGGTTTGGGCTTGCTGAGCCGCCTTATCGGTTACCTGACGCTATGAGCTGCCTCGCGCTCGCTCGGGTAATCGCACCGATTTCTTTTAGCCTTGCGAGATATCCCCATGACTCATCGTATTGTCATCGTTGGCGGCGGCGCCGGCGGTCTGGAGTTGGCTACCCGTCTGGGTAAGACTCTAGGCAAGCGTGGCACGGCCAGTGTGATGCTGGTCGACGCGAACCTTACCCACATCTGGAAACCGCTGTTGCACGAAGTGGCGGCCGGGTCGCTCAACTCTTCCGAAGACGAACTCAACTATGTTGCCCAGGCGAAATGGAACCACTTCGAGTTCCAGCTGGGGCGCATGAGCGGGCTTGATCGCGCACAGAAAAAAATCCAGTTGGCCGCCACGTATGACGAAGCCGGCATTGAACTGGTCCCGGCGCGCGAAGTGGGCTACGACTCGCTGGTGATCGCGGTCGGCAGCACCACCAACGATTTCGGCACCCAGGGCGCGGCGCAACACTGCCTGTTCCTCGACACCCGCAAACAGGCCGAGCGTTTCCATCAACAACTGCTCAACCACTATCTGCGCGCCCATGCCGGGCAAACCGATGTGGTGGAACAGATCAGCGTGGCCATCGTCGGCGCTGGTGCTACCGGCGTTGAGCTGGCGGCAGAACTGCACAACGCTGCGCATGAACTGGCGGCTTACGGTCTGGACCGGATCAAACCGGAAAACATGCACATCACCCTGATCGAAGCCGGGCCTCGGGTGCTGCCAGCCCTGCCGGAACGCATCGGCGGACCTGTGCATAAAACCCTGGAGAAACTCGGGGTCAACGTGATGACCAACGCGGCGGTCAGCGAAGTCACGGCCGAAAGCCTGATCACCGCCGATGGCAAGGTGATCAACGCCAGCCTGAAAGTCTGGGCCGCCGGGATTCGTGCACCGGGTTTCCTCAAGGACATCGATGGCCTGGAAACCAACCGCATCAATCAACTGCAGGTGCTGCCAACCCTGCAAACCACCCGCGACGAGAACATCTTCGCCTTCGGTGACTGCGCCGCCTGCCCGCAACCGGGCACCGACCGCAATGTACCGCCACGCGCCCAGGCTGCGCATCAACAGGCGTCGTTGCTGGCCAAATCCCTGAAGCTGCGGATCGAAGGCAAGGCGTTGCCGGAATACAAATACACCGACTACGGTTCGCTGATCTCGCTGTCGCGTTTTTCGGCTGTGGGTAACTTGATGGGCAACCTCACCGGCAGCGTGATGCTGGAAGGCTGGCTGGCGCGGATGTTTTACGTGTCGCTGTACCGGATGCACCAGATGGCGTTGTATGGCGCGTTTCGCACGGCGATGTTGATGCTGGGTAGCAAAATTGGGCGTGGGACTGAGCCGCGCCTTAAATTGCATTAACACAAACCCCCTGTGGGAGCGGGCTTGCTCGCGAGGAGGGAGTGTCAGTCGACATCACTGTTGAATGACACACCGCCTTCGCGAGCAAGCCCGCTCCCACATTTGTTCTGCATCAACTCTTGGATGTGTGTCTCACTGTATCCCGCCCCACGATTTTGCCCCTTCGCTTACAAACTCCCCCTTGCACGACACAGTAGCGATACACCCGCCCGGCTAAATGGCCACACCCGAGCAAGGCACCGCCTGCTTCGGTTAACGCCGCACTACGCGGCATCCTTTATCGAGCGGTTGTGTCGTGCAACCCAGGAGATTTCAAATGTCCCGTACTACTAAAAACACTATCGGTCTGCTCGGCGCTGTTTTAGCCGGTGGCATGATGTTGACTGGTTCCGTATTCGCGGCCCAGCCACTGACCCAAGGCTACCTGCTGGCATCGGCCGAGCAAACGGTGAAAACCCCTGAAGGCAAGTGTGGCGAAGGCAAGTGCGGCGATGCGTCGATGGCCAAGACCGACACCGATGGCGACGGCAAAGTATCCCGTGCCGAATTCCAGGCCGTCGCGCCGAAGTCCAACTTCGACAAGATCGACACCAACCATGACGGTTTCATCGACGAGCAAGAGGCTTACAACAACGTGAAAGCCAACTTCGAAGCCAACGGCAAGAAAATGCCAAAAGGCCTGTTCGAACACCTGAAAGACCAAGACGGCGCCTAAGCCTCAGAACAAACAAGCCGCGCATCCCTCGACGGGAAGCGCGGCTTTTTTGTGCCTGACAGATTTACACGCGAAAGCGTTGCACCATGCCCTGCAGGGCATTGGCCAGTTTTGACAGCTCATGGCTGGAGGCGCTGGTCTGATCGGCACCGGCGGCGGAGCGTACCGACAGGTCGCGGATATTCACCAGGTTGCGATCGACTTCCCTTGCCACTTGCGCCTGTTCTTCGGCGGCGCTGGCGATCACCAGGTTGCGCTCGTGAATCTCATGCACCGACGCGGTGATGGTCTGCAAGGCCTCGCCAGCGCGCTCGGCCAAAACCAGCGTGCTGGCAGCCCGGGAAGCGCTGGCTTGCATGGAATCCAGCGCCAAGGTCGAGCCGCTGCGCATGCCCTGGACCATTTGTTCGATTTCCTGGGTCGATTGCTGGGTGCGGTGCGCCAACGCCCGCACTTCGTCGGCCACCACCGCAAAACCGCGACCACTCTCCCCCGCCCGCGCCGCTTCAATCGCAGCGTTGAGCGCCAGCAGGTTGGTTTGCTCGGCGATGGCGCGAATCACGTCCAGCACCTTGCCGATATTCTGGGATTGATTGGCCAGGGACTGCACCAACTCACCGGTGTGCTGTACGTCGCTGGCAAGAGCGCTGATCGCGCTGGCGGTTTCGCTGACGCGTTCCTGGCCCAGGTGCGCCGACTCGCTGGACTGACGCGTAGCGTCGGACGTAGACACCGCGTTGCGTGCGACTTCCTCCACAGCGGTGGTCATCTCGTTGACCGCCGTGGCCGCTTGTTCGATTTCGTTGTTTTGCTGTTGCAGGCCCTGAGTACTGTCGAGGGTGACCGCGTTCAATTCATCCGCCGCCGTGGCCAGTTGGGTGGCCGAGCCGCTGATGCCTTGCAGGGTTTCACGCAAATTCTGCTGCATGGTCGCCAGCGCCTTGAGCAAACGGCTGACTTCATCGCTGCCATGGGTTTCGATCGGGTTGGTCAGATCGCCCCGGGCCACGTTTTCCGCAGCGTTTACCGCTTCATTCAAGGGACGCACGATGCTGCGGGTCAGCAACATCGCCAGGCCGACGGTGGCCAGCGCCGCCAGGCCGATGAACAGACTGACGATGGTGCGCGAGGTTTCGTAGTGCGCCGCAGATTTCTGGCTTTCGGCGGCGACTTGTTTGGCGAACAGGTCCGCCAGGTCATTCAGCTGTTTGCCGGAGCCATCGACCACGGTCTTCATGTCCACCAGCAGCAGTTTGGTCAGCTCATCGCGACGGCCCTGCTCGGCCAGGGTGAACGATTGGGCGATACCCGAGCGGTAAGCGGCGAAGGTGCTCTTGAACTGGTCATACAACTGCTTGCCTTCAGCGGTGTTGACCAGTTTGTCGTAGGCAGCAATCTTGTCGCTCAGCTCCTTGTCCCGGGTGTCCATCTGGCTGCGGTACTGGGGAATGTTCTTCGGGTCCTGATCCAGGGCCATGCGCAGGGAGATGGTGCGGATGCGCAGCATGATCTCGCGGATTTCATCGCCACCACGGATGCTCGGCAACCATTGGCTTTCAACCGCCACCTCACTGTCTCGAATGCTCGACATCTGCCCCAGTGCGAACACCCCGAGCAACGCCACCAGCACCGCAATCAGGGCAAACCCCAGTGCCGCACGGGGGGCAATATTCAGCTGACGAAGCAACATAACGAGCGCCTTTTGTTTTTATGGCTGGAAATGGACGCGCTGTATGCGCCCCGTTCGCTCGTTATCGGCAAGTTGTATGATGACTTGAAGAGGGATTGCACTTTTTCGAAGACAAAAAAATCCCCGTATCTTTCGATACGAGGATTTTTAATATGGTCGGGGTAAGGGGATTCGAACTCCTGACATCCTGCTCCCAAAGCAGGCGCGCTACCGGACTGCGCTATACCCCGGTAAAAAAAAGGCGACCTTCACAAGTCGCCTTCTTCGATCAGCGCTTTTGGCCTCTGATCTTAAGATCTGACCCCAGCGTTAACTGGTTTCAAAAATGGTGGGTCGTGTGGGATTCGAACCTACGACCAATTGGTTAAAAGCCAACTGCTCTACCAACTGAGCTAACGACCCAAAAATGGTCGGGGTAAGGGGATTCGAACTCCTGACATCCTGCTCCCAAAGCAGGCGCGCTACCGGACTGCGCTATACCCCGGTTTGAAATTGGCTCCGTGACCAGGACTCGAACCTGGGACCCAATGATTAACAGTCATTTGCTCTACCGACTGAGCTATCACGGAACTACATATTTCAATTTACAACGGTGAAGCTTACTGCGTCTCTTCGACCCGTTCGCATCGCTGCGTTCGTGTGTCTGAGGCGCGCTATTCTACAATCTTAAGCACCTCTGTCAACCCCCTAAATTGCATTCAAGTTAATGATTTGCAACTTATTTCAGATTTCCGCTTGGGGAGCAGAAACCCTTCCGGGTGACTTACTGCGGGGCGCACTTTACAAGCCTTTTCCTTTGAGTTCAACAGCCTGGCGAAAAAAAGGCCTCGCAATGCGAGGCCTTCTTTATTTCACTGGCATTACGCCTCAGTCGAAAACGATTTCGTCGTTTTCCACACGGCCGACAGCGGTCTCGCCTGGCATGAATCGCCCGGACAGAATCAGCTGTGCCAGCGGGTTCTCGATCCAGCGCTGGATCGCTCGTTTGAGCGGCCGTGCGCCATACACCGGGTCGTAGCCGACGGCGATCAACTTATCCATCGCCTCAGGGCTGAGCTCCAGTTTCAGCTCGCGCTCGGTCAGGCGACTGCGCAGGCGACCCAACTGGATCTCGGTGATGCCGGCGATCTGATCCCGGGCCAGCGGCTCGAAGATCACCACTTCGTCGACCCGGTTGATGAACTCCGGCCGGAAGTGCGTGGAAATCGCATCCATCACCGCTGCACGTTGCGCTTCACGATCACCCACCAGTTCCTGGATCTGCACCGAACCGAGGTTGGAGGTCATGACAATCACGGTGTTCTTGAAATCCACCGTGCGGCCATGGCTGTCGGTCAATCGGCCATCTTCCAGCACTTGCAGCAAGATGTTGAACACGTCCGGGTGGGCCTTCTCGACCTCGTCCAGGAGGATCACCGAATAAGGCTTGCGACGCACCGCCTCGGTCAGGTAACCGCCCTCTTCATAGCCTACGTAGCCTGGTGGTGCGCCGATCAGTCGGGCCACGGAATGTTTCTCCATGAACTCGGACATGTCGATGCGAATCATCGCCTCCTCAGTATCAAAGAGGAATTCGGCTAGCGCCTTGCACAGCTCGGTTTTACCGACGCCGGTCGGGCCGAGGAACATGAACGAACCGCTCGGACGGTTCGGGTCGGACAACCCGGCCCGCGAACGCCGCACCGCGTTGGAAACCGCGATCACCGCTTCGTTCTGGCCGATTACACGCTGGTGCAACAGGCTTTCCATCTTCATCAGCTTGTCGCGCTCGCCTTCGAGCATTTTCGACACAGGGATGCCGGTCCATTTCGACACGACTTCCGCGATCTCTTCTTCAGTCACCTTGCTGCGCAGCAACTGGTTCTCGCTTTTGCCGTGCTGGTCGACCATTTGCAGGCTGCGCTCCAGGTCCGGGATGATCCCGTATTGCAGCTCGGCCATGCGGTTCAGGTCGCCTTTGCGGCGGGCGGCTTCCAGTTCCTGACGGGACTGTTCGATTTTCTGCTGGATCTGCGCCGACCCCTGGACTTCGGCTTTCTCCGAATTCCAGATTTCCTCGAGGTCCGAATACTCACGTTCTAGGCGAACGATTTCTTCCTGGAGTTTTTCCAGGCGTTTCTTCGCCGCGTCGTCACTTTCTTTCTTCAGCGCCTGGGATTCCACCTTCAACTGGATCAGGCGACGCTCCAGACGATCGAGCACTTCCGGCTTGGAGTCGATCTCCATGCGGATGCGGCTGGCGGCTTCGTCGATCAGGTCGATGGCCTTGTCCGGCAACTGACGGTCGGTGATGTAGCGATGGCTGAGTTTGGCCGCCGCAATGATCGCGCCGTCGGTGATCGCTACTTTGTGGTGAACCTCATAACGCTCTTTGAGGCCACGCAGGATCGCGATGGTGTCTTCTTCGCTCGGCTCTTCCACCAGCACTTTCTGGAATCGCCGCTCGAGGGCCGCGTCCTTCTCTATATATTGGCGGTACTCGTTGAGCGTGGTTGCGCCAACGCAGTGCAGTTCGCCGCGTGCCAATGCCGGCTTGAGCATATTGCCGGCGTCCATCGAGCCTTCGCCTTTGCCGGCGCCGACCATGGTGTGCAGTTCGTCGATAAACAGAATGATCTGCCCTTCCTGCTTCGACAGTTCATTGAGCAGGGATTTAAGGCGCTCTTCAAACTCACCGCGATACTTGGCACCGGCAATCAGCGAGCCCATGTCCAGGGACAACAGGCGTTTGCCCTTGAGGCCATCCGGCACTTCGCCGTTGATGATGCGCTGGGCCAGGCCTTCGGCGATGGCGGTTTTACCCACGCCAGGCTCACCGATCAGCACCGGGTTGTTCTTGGTACGGCGTTGCAGGACCTGAATGGTCCGGCGAATTTCATCGTCACGGCCGATCACCGGATCGAGCTTGCCTTCTTCGGCGCGCTTGGTCAGGTCGACGGTGTATTTATCCAGCGCCTGACGCGACTCTTCGTGGTTGGCGTCGTTGACCGCTTCGCCGCCACGCAGGTTGTTGATCGCGTTTTCCAGGGCTTTCTTGCTCACGCCCTGGCCGAGCAACAGCTTGCCAAGCTTGCTGTTGTCATCCATGGCGGCGAGCAACACCAGCTCGCTGGAGATAAATTGATCACCCTTCTGCTGGGCCAGGCGATCGGCCTGATTGAGCAGACGCGCCAGATCCTGCGACATATTGACGTCGCCGGTCGGGTTCTGGATTTTCGGCAGTTGATCGAGCTCTTTGGTCAGCTCTTTGCGCAGGCTGTTGACGTCAAAGCCCACTTGCATCAACAGAGGTTTGATCGAACCACCCTGTTGTTCAAGCATCGCTTGCATCAAGTGCGCCGGTTCAATGCCCGGATGATCGAGGCCGACGGCCAGGGATTGGGCGTCGGAGAGGGCTAACTGCAATTTACTGGTTAAACGGTCTATACGCATGGGTCACCTTCCTTTTGAGCAGGCCGGACCTAAGAAACCATCCTGAATGAAGAAACCTGCCAGATACCGTTATAGATGCGGTCGATTCTGGGAGTTTCAAGCGTCGTACAGTTGATGTAGATCAGGGAAGTCTAGCGTTCGAGCCAGATCAGGGAGGCAAACCGACCAGTGCGTGGACTGCGGCGGTAAGAAAAGAAGCGAGGATCGGTCACGGTGCAGAAACCGCCACCATAAACAGCGGTGACACCACGGGCCGCAAGGCGTAAACGCGCCAGCTCATAGATGTCGGCCATGAACTTGCCGGCGTTCTGGCTCGGGACGAAGGCTTTGGCCGCTTCAGGCAGTTGCTGAATGAAGACTTCCCGGACTTCCGGGCCGACTTCAAAGGCTTGCGGACCGATGGCCGGGCCGAGCCAGACCAATACGTCTTCCGGCGCCACGGCCAAAGTGTCGAGAGTCGCCTCCAGCACACCTGCAGCCAATCCACGCCAACCGGCATGGGCCGCCGCAACACGAGTGCCGGCACGGTCGCAAAATAATGCGGGCAGGCAGTCGGCAGTCATCGCCGCACAGGCGATGCCGGGGGTTTGCGTCCAACTGGCGTCGGCCGTGACGACCTGACTCGGGTCTGCATGAGCCACGACAATGCCGTGAACCTGTTGCAGCCAGGCCGGTTGAATAGCGAAATGATCGGTGAGGCGGCGGCGATTTTCGGCCACGGCTTCGGGGCTGTCATCGACGTGATCGCCGAGGTTGAGGCTGTCGAACGGCGCCAGACTGACGCCGCCCGCACGGGTGGTAACGCAGGCTTTCACCCCGGCAGGCGCAGGCCAGTCGGGAATCAGCCAGTCACTCATCCGATGAACGCCTCACGGTCTTGCTTGAGCAGGGTCAGCAACCAGACGAAATCGTCTGGCAGTGGCGATTCCCAGCTCATGCGCTTACCGGTGGTCGGATGATCCAGCTCCAGGAACCGCGCGTGCAGTGCCTGACGCGGAAACGCCTTCAACGATTCGACCATGGTCACACTGGCTGCCGGCGGAATGCGGAAACGACCGCCGTAGGCAGGATCTCCGACCAACGGGTAGTTGATGTGGGCCATGTGCACGCGAATCTGGTGCGTACGACCGGTTTCCAGCTTCACCCGCACGTGGGTGTGGGAGCGGAAACGCTCGAGCACGCGATAGTGGCTGACGGCTTGCTTGCCACCTTCCATCACCGCCATGCGCTGGCGTTGCTGGCCGTGACGACCGATCGGCGCGTTGATCTTGCCACCGGCCGTCACTACGCCGATCACGATGCACTCGTAGATCCGGCTGACGCTGCGGCTCTGCAACTGTGTAACCAGTTGCGTCTGCGCTTGAATGGTCTTGGCCACCACCATCAGACCGGTGGTGTCCTTGTCCAGGCGATGCACGATACCGGCGCGGGGCACATTGACGATGTCCGGCACATGGTGCAGCAAGGCGTTGAGCAAGGTCCCATCAGCGTGGCCCGCAGCCGGATGCACCACCAGGCCCGCAGGCTTGTTGATCACCAGGATGTCGTCGTCTTCGTAGACGATGTCCAGCTCGATGTCCTGAGCGATCCATTCGCCCTGAGCTTCCTGCTCGGCAGTGAGTTCAAGAATGGCACCACCATGAACGATGTCTCGCGGGCGGATAACCGCCCCATCCACAGTCAGGCGGCCGTCTTTGATCCAGGCGGAAAGGCGCGAGCGCGAGTGCTCAGCGAATAATTGTGCGGCGACTTGATCGAGGCGTTGGCCGCCCAATTCGGACGGCACCTCTGCGCGAAGTTCAATTTTATCGGACATGCTCAGACTAGGCGTCGGCACAGCCTTTGGTTTCGGCTGCGCGCTTGTGGTTAAATACGGCGTCTTTTGCCCCGAGGCTATTCAACGGGGCGCTCATCATAACAGGACGGCCCCGCCCAAGACAGCGGCCGTCATAGGGACGCAAGCCGCCATGCAAGTGAAACACCTGCTGCTGATCGCCATCCTCGCATTGACCGCTGCTTGCTCATCGAAGGAAGTCGTCGACGAAAACCTGAGCGAGGTCGAGCTGTACCAGCAGGCTCAGACCGATCTGGACAACAATAGCTACACCGCCGCCACAGCCAAGCTGAAGGCGCTGGAGTCGCGTTATCCGTTCGGGCGCTATGCTGATCAGGCTCAACTCGAGCTCATCTACGCCAACTACAAGAACGCCGAGCCTGAGGCTGCCAAGTCTGCCGCTGAGCGTTTCATTCGTTTGCACCCACAGCATCCGAACGTGGATTACGCGTATTACCTCAAGGGTCTGACCTCCTTCGACCAGGACGTCGGCCTGCTGGCGCGCTTCCTGCCGCTGGATATGACCAAGCGTGACCCGGGCGCTGCCCGCGACTCGTACAACGAGTTCGCCCAGCTGACCAGCCGCTACCCGAACAGCCGCTACTCTCCGGATGCCAAACAGCGCATGATTTATCTGCGCAACCTGCTGGCCTCCTACGAGATTCACGTCGCCGACTACTACCTGACCCGTCAGGCTTACGTCGCCGCCGCGAACCGTGGTCGTTATGTGGTGGAAAACTTCCAGGAAACCCCATCGGTCGGTGACGGCCTGGCGGTGATGGTCGAGTCCTACCAGCGTCTGCACCTGGACGAATTGGCCGAAACCAGCCTCGAAACCCTGAAGCTCAACTACCCGAACCACCCAAGCCTGGTGGACGGTCAGTTCAGACCATCGGTCGACGAAGCGGATAACCGTTCGTGGCTGAGCAAGGCCACCCTGGGCCTGATCGAATCCAGTCCGCCGCTGCCACCGGGTGAAACCCGCGCCAACCAGGACGTGCAGAAGCAGTTCCAGGACGCGAAAGACGCGATTCCGAACGATCTCAAGCCTAGAGACGAAAACGGCGACGTGATCGAGGAAGAGCAACACGAAGCGGAAGGCAACAACGGCGACCGTTCGTGGTTCAGCTACATGACCTTTGGTGTGTTCGACTAACCCCACAGGCTGTGCAAAAAGGGAGACTCTTGAGTCTCCCTTTTTTATTGCCGCGATTTATTACGCTGTGCGCCTGACATGTCCTTGGCTAAACTGCCTGATCATCATTCGAAAAGCAGCCCGCCATGGTTCGTTTACTGTTCTGGATCGCCCTGATTGCCGCAGCGGTATGGTTTTGGCGCAAGTTCAAGGGATCCGCTTCCACGCCTCGCCCCAATGCCGAGCTGGATGCGGCGCCGATGGTGCGCTGCGCCCACTGTGGCGTGCACCTGCCGCGCGACCGTGCGCTGAACCTCCAACAACAGTGGTATTGCAGCCAGGCTCACCTCGAGCAAGGCCCGGGCTCAAGTGATCGCTGAGGCCTCCAGCCCCGGCAGCAAACAGGCCCAGCGACTGCTGCGCCTTTATCATTTTTACCGTTTAAGCGTCGGTATCACCCTGGTGCTGTTGATCTCCAGCAACATGGACAACCAGTTGCTGACGTTCGCCAATAACGATCTGCTGCGCAGTGGCAGCTGGTTGTACCTGGTGCTGAACATCCTGCTGGTGGTGTTCCTGGAGAACACCCGGCGCCCGGCGCAGTTGTTCAGCCTGACGCTGGTCGACGTCTTGCTGCTGTGCGGCCTGTTCTATGCCGCCGGCGGTGTGGCCAGCGCCATTGGCAACTTGCTGATTGTGTCGGTGGCCATCGGCAACACCCTGTTGCGCGGGCGTATCGGCCTGTTGATTGCGGCGGTCGCGGCCCTTGGCATTGTCGGCTTGAGCTTCCTGCTCAGCTTCACCCGCCCCACCAGCCCCAGTGACTACCTGCAAGCCGGCACCCTCGGCGCCCTGTGCTTTGCCGCCGCGTTGCTGGTGCAAGGTTTGATTCGACGCCTGGAAGTCAGCGAACACCTCGCCGAGCAGCGCGCCAGTGAGGTCGTCAGCCTCGAAGCCCTCAACGCCCTGATCCTGCAGCGCATGCGCACCGGGATTCTGGTGCTCGATGAGCAGCGGCGGGTACAACTGGCCAACCACAGCGCCCTGTCACTGCTGGGTCAGGAGCGCCTCGAAGGCCAGCTGATCGATGAATACTCGCCGATCCTGGTCGAGCGCCTGCAACTGTGGCTCAACAACCCGACCTTGCGCCCTCAGAGCTTGAAGATCGCCCGCTCCGGCCTGGAACTGCAGCCGAGCTTCATCGCCCTGGACCAGAGCCCGCACCATCAGACCCTGATCTTTCTCGAAGACCTCGCCCAGATCGCCCAGCAGGCACAGCAATTGAAACTCGCTGCCCTGGGTCGCCTGACCGCCGGGATCGCCCACGAGATCCGTAATCCGCTGGGCGCCGTTAGTCATGCCGCGCAGTTGCTGCTGGAGTCCGAGGAACTGAACGGCGCGGATCGGCGTCTGACCCAGATTATCCAAGACCACTCTCAGCGAATGAATCGGGTTATCGAAAACGTCCTGCAACTGTCCCGCCGCCAGCAAACCGCACCGCAACGGCTCGATCTGAAGCCGTGGCTCGAGCAATACGTCGCTGAAACCCGCGAGGCCGCGACCGAAGGCCAGCAAATTCACCTGCGCATCGGCATGGGCCACTTCAAAACGTTGATGGACCCGAATCAGCTGACGCAGATTCTCGACAATTTATTGCGCAATGCCTGGCGTCACAGCAGCTTGATCCATGAAACGGCCGAGGTCTGGCTGGAGCTGTTTGTCGACGCCGACAGCCAACTGCCAGTCCTCGAAGTACTGGACAACGGCCCCGGTGTGGCGCCGGACCAGCAGGCGCACTTGTTCGAACCCTTCTTCACCACCAGTAGCCAGGGCACTGGCCTGGGGCTTTATCTGTCCCGTGAGCTGTGCGAAAGCAACCAGGCCCGCCTAGACTTCAAACCACGCCAAGGCGGCGGCTGCTTTCGCATCACCTTTGCACACGGACGGAAACAAAGTTGAACATGAGCCCACGGCAAAAAGTCCTGATCGTCGACGACGAACCGGATATCCGCGAACTCCTGGAAATCACCCTGGGACGGATGAAACTCGATACCTTCAGTGCCCGCAACCTTGGCGAAGCCCAGGCGCTGCTGGGCCGGGAAACATTCGATCTGTGCCTGACCGACATGCGCCTGCCCGACGGCACGGGCCTGGAACTGGTGCAACACATCCAGCAACGTTATCCCCAAGTGCCGGTGGCGATGATCACCGCTTACGGTAGCCTCGAAACCGCGATCAACGCCCTCAAGGCCGGTGCCTTTGACTTCCTGACCAAACCGGTGGACCTCACCCGATTGCGGGAACTGGTCACCAGCGCCCTGCGTCTGCCTGCTCCGGGTGGCGCCAGCACCGCCATCGATCGTCGGTTGCTGGGCGAATCATTGCCGATGCGCAACCTGCGTAAACAAATCGACAAACTGGCCCGCAGCCAGGCCCCGGTGTACATCAGCGGCGAATCCGGCAGCGGCAAGGAGTTGGTCGCGCGCCTGATCCACGAACAAGGTCCACGGGCCGGCCGGCCCTTTATCCCGGTCAACTGCGGGGCAATCCCGTCAGAACTGATGGAAAGCGAATTCTTCGGCCACCGCAAAGGCAGCTTCAGTGGCGCCATTGAAGATAATCCCGGACTGTTCCAGGCGGCCCATGGCGGCACTCTGTTCCTCGACGAAGTGGCGGATTTGCCGTTGGCGATGCAGGTCAAGCTGCTGCGGGCGATCCAGGAGAAAGCCGTGCGCGCCGTCGGCGGCCAGCAGGAAACCGTGGTCGATGTACGTATCCTCTGCGCCACTCACAAAGACCTCGACGCCGAAGTCAGCGCCGAACGTTTTCGCCAGGATTTGTATTACCGTTTGAACGTGATCGAGTTGCGCGTCCCGCCCTTGCGCGAACGCCGGGACGACATCGAGACACTGGCCAACCATGTGCTCAAGCGCCTGGCCGCCGGCACCGGATATCCCGCCGCCAAACTGCATCCGCAAGCCCTTGAAGCACTGAAAAGCTACCGTTTCCCGGGCAATGTGCGGGAGCTGGAGAACATGCTCGAACGTGCTCACACCTTGTGCGAGAACAAACAGATCGAAGCCGGGGACTTGCGCCTGGCCGAAGGCAACTGCGCCGCTGAAGCGGGTGTGCCAGACCTGACGCGGATCGACAATCTGGAAGATTATCTGGAGAACGTCGAACGCAAACTGATCCTCCAGGCCCTGGAGGAAACCCGCTGGAACCGTACAGCGGCGGCGCAGCGGTTGAATTTGTCGTTTCGTTCGATGCGCTACAGGCTGAAGAAATTAGGGTTGGATTGAGGGCCTCTTCGCGAGCAAGCCCGCTCCCACAGTGGATCTCTGTTGTTCACAAATTATGTGATCACTGAAGATCCACTGTGGGAGCGGGCTTGCTCGCGAAGACGATCGGACAAACGATAAATATCTAAAGCCTAAATCCGCCCCACCGGCGCATACGGCGCCGGATCAATAATCGGCGCCCTGCCCAACATCACATCCGCAAACAACTGACACGACGCTGGCGCCAGCACCAGTCCATTGCGGTAATGCCCGCAGTTAAGCCAAAGCCCGGCAAACCCGGGCACCTGACCAATATATGGAATGCCTTCCGGCGACCCCGGCCGCAACCCGGCCCAGTGCCCCACCACTTCGGCCTCAGCCAACGCAGGAATCAATTCCACAGCCGAAGCCTTCAGGCTTTCCAGCGCCGTTTCGGTCGGGGTCTTGTCGAACCCTTCGTGCTCCAGCGTACTGCCGATCAGAATATGCCCGTCGCGCCGCGGGATCGCATAACGCCCCTTGGCCAGGACCATGCTCGGCAAAAAATCCGCCGCGCACTTATACAAAATCATCTGGCCTTTGACCGGCTCGACCGGTAGCGCCAAACCGAGACTTTTGAGCAGGTCACCGCTCCACGCGCCCGCTGTCAGCACCACTTGATCGCCATGAATAGCCCCCGTGGACGTCTGCACGCCGACCACCATGTCGCCTTCACGGATAAATCCGCTGACTTCACATTGCTCATGGATCGTCACGTTGGGCAGTGCCAGCAACGCCGCTTTCAGGGATTTCACCAGTCGCGGATTACGCACGTTGGCCACATCGGCCATGTAGATCGCCCGGGAAAAACCACCGCCCAGGACGGGCACCGCGTCATGGGCCGCCGAGATATCCACAGCCCGCAGTGGGCGATTTTCTCGCTCGGCCCACGCCAGCGCTTCGGCCTCGTCATCCAGATCCAGCCAATACAGCCCGGTGGTGTGCACTTCGGGATCGACACCGGTGGCAGCGAACAGTCGCTCGCCCAGCTGTGGATAAAAATCCTGGGACCAGTGAGCCAGCGCCGTGACCGCCGGGCTGTAGCGCCATGGATACAGCGGCGAAACAATGCCACCGCCGGCCCAGGAGGATTCCTGGCCAACGCTCGAGCGATCCAGCAACACAACGCTCTGCACTTCGGACGCGAGATTGAACGCGGTCAACAGGCCGATCACCCCGCCGCCGACAATCACCACTTGCTGTTGACTGCTCATGTTCTGATCCAACCGTTCAATAGACAGAGGGCGCAAAAGGCGCCCGAAAAAGAGACTCAGCGGCCCCAGCAATCCTTGGTGGTGGCCGTGGCGTTAACCATGCTTCTGACGCCGGTGTTGGTGATGGTGAAGTCTCCACACTTGTCGGTTGCCATGGCCGTACCGGACTTGCGCACGGCAGTCAGGGTAAAGGTCTGGTCGGTAATGGTCGGGGTGATGGTGTAGAAGTCGTTCCCCGTGCTCAGGCCGGTGGCGCCGGTATAGACATTACTCTTGGAATAGAACCGCTCAAGAATCTGCGCCTGCTCGGACAGCAACCCGGCAACTTCAGTGCGCCGGCCCTTTTTCACGTATTCGGTGAGGCTCGGATAGCCAATGGTGATGACGATACCGATGATCGCAATCACGATCATGATTTCGATCAGGGTAAAACCTCGGTTGGATCTGCGCATGCCTCAACTCTCACTTACTGTATTTGTCGCCACATGATGCGACGGCTGCCGCCACCGCCGGGTTTCTCCACCAGGGAGGTGATGCCACCGCTGGAGTCGTTCACGATCTTGCGGCCCGCATTGTTGACGATCGCGTTCAGGGTCGGAATACCCCCGGTGAAAATCACCCCGCTGGAGATCGAATCCGTGCTGTCGACCACCCCGTCGCCATTGGTGTCGAGCACCGCGTAATTGAGCATCTTACCGCTGAACGCATCCAGTTCGACCAGTTTGCCGGTGCCGAAACTGGCGCACGGGTCAGTGGTGTCGACACTGGCGGTGGTGAACACGACCCGGCCGGCTACCAGATTAGCCTGATTGATCACCCGTTCACCGGTCAGCACGTTGTTGTACACCAGCGACAGGTACCAGCCCTTCTCGGCCGGGTAGGTCGTGTCATTCTGGGTGGTGGTGATGAATTGCCCGCCGGCACTGCCAGAGGTCACCCCGGTCACCGACTGCGCCTGCAAACTCGACACGGTAATCTGCCCCGACCCGCCGTCTGCGTCCCACACCGAGTAAAACGCCTGGAGATCCTTGTTGGTCTTGTCCGCCGTCTCATTGAATTTCCCGGTGCCGAAAAACACCTGCTTGCCGCCCAGGGAGTTGTCCGCCAGCAGCGGTTGTGCAGTGATCGGCTGCGTCGCGCCACCCGGCGCCGTGAACAATGGCTTGCCGGAAAACGCCAGGCCCCAAGTGTCGGTCGTGGCGCCACTCAGGTCGAACTTCCACAGACGCCCTTTCAGGTCGCCACCATAAGCGGCTTGCACCACGTTCTGCGAGTTGACCTTGAGCTTCACCGAAGACAGGCCATTGGTGGTTTCGGTGCTGTCGACCACGATTTTCTTGATCAGCGAACCGTCACGCACATCCACCACATACAACGCTGCCACCCCCGAATTGCTCCCGTAGCCGTTGGAGATGAAGGCCGCCCAGCGACCATCGGCCAAGCGTGCCACTTCCGGGCGGGCGTAGGCATAACCCAGATCATTGAAGACGTTCGCCGTGTTAGCGGTGGCCGGAGCACTGAATTCCCACAGCGCCTTGAAGGCATTACCTGCCGATGCGTCGAACAATTGCACCGCGTAGAACGTCCTGCCACCCGCCCCTGTCCCGCCCAGGGCCAGGGTTTTCCAGGCAGTGCCGAGTTGCGCATCGAACACCCCGACCTGGCCGTCGACCAGAAACTTGTGGTTCACGCCGTTGATGTAGGTCGGATCGGCGATGTAGCGCAACGATGGCAACACGCTGGAAGGCATGTAGGCATAACGTCGGGCACCGTTGGCCGCGTTGATGACATTCAGGAAACCATCGTTGGCATTGACCACCAGGCTCGCACTCATGTTGGTGGCTTTGGTCGCCAGATAAGTGGTGTAGGTCGAGTCGCCCACCAGATCCGCAGCGGTCTGCTCCGTCGGCGAGGCCAACGCGAGGGGCGAATTGATGATGTCGCCCAGCAACACCGTGCGCACCTTCAGCCCAGCCTTGTTGGTGCCCTTGCTCCACTCCACCAGATCATTGCCGACAATCCCGGTCGGCAGGTTGAGGCCGAGTGACGTTTGCTGGGCCGGAGAAAAGTTGCTGTAGGACAAGGTTATCGCGGCGTTGGTCAGAGTGTTCCAGGACTGATAGGTCGGCGCAGCGGCGCCCGGCACGATGGCCGTGTCGGTGGTCCATAACACTGCCGCCGTGTTGACCGCGCCGTTGGCCGTGAAGCCGTAGGCCTTGATCGTCCCGCGCCAATCTTTCGGATCATAAGTGGTCTGGAAGTAACTCGAACCGCTGCTCAGCGTACTGCTGCTGGTGACACCGCTACCGCCCGAGCCCGCCTTCGAAGTGATGTTGCTCAACGCGGAGGACAGCGCCGTGTTCAGGCCGGCGGCATCGTTGGCCTGGTAATACAGGCCCTGGCCGTAAGCGGCGGCATCCGACAACATCTGGTTGGCCGCGGTGAAGCCTACGGTGTAGGTGTTCATGTACTGCTTGGGAAAATCCGCAGAGGTCCAGTTTTTGCCCGCCAGATCCGTACCGGTCGAACGCATGTCGATGTCGAAGGCGAACTTGGCGATGTCGTCCAGATAGAGGGTGTCGCCCTCGTCGTCTCCAGCAGTGTTATTGCCGTCGTTGTTGATCCCGTCCCAGTTAGGCAAGTGGTTGGTACCCAGCGGATCGTTGGTCGGGAACGTGCGGTCGTAGGTCGGCAAGCCGTCGGTGATCACCACGCCATAGTTCTTCTGGCATCGGTACTGGATCGGGCTGGTGTAGGTCGCCGGCGTCGAGTTGTAGTACGGCGCCATGCCGCGAAAGTAACGGGTGATTTCGTAATAGGTTTCAGCCAACGGCGTATTGGCCACGGCGCCCAGCCCGTTGATCGCGCTGATCAGCGCGTTGTAGTTGGTGTCCGCCTGGGCCTGGGTCACGCTGCCACTGACCACCGCCAGATCGCTGACCGAACGGGCGATATAACCGCCATTGCCGGAGTTGTTGCTGGTGGGCGGGTTGAACGTTGCCAGCCCAATCCGCAAGCCGCGGTTGCTGCTTACCAGCGAGGTGGAAACGTTGCGCGCCACGTTGATGCGATAGTCGGTCGGAATCGAACCGTTGGTGAAATCACGGTTGCTGCCGTTGGCCAATCCCACCAGGTACGACAGGTAATCGTCGGTGTAACGGGTGTTGCCGTTGCCGACCGGGTCGGGAAGCTTGATGCATTGCGGGGTCAGGCTGTTGTTGTAGAACGCGTAGGCGCCACCTGAACAGCCTGAGGTTGGCAGGCTAGAGAGGAAGATCGAGCTGCCGACAATATCGGAGGAGCTCAGACACAGGCCGATAAAGGCGTTGCACTGCCGGGCTGGTGTGCGATTGACCGCCGGATCAAAACCCGCCGCGAAAATGATGGTGTTCATGCTGCCCGAGTCATCGATCAGCAACATCACATTCGGCGAGACGGCGGCGGCGCTCAAAAGCGGTGAGTCCGAAGGCGTGAAGGCATACGCAGGCGCCATCAGGTACAGGCTCAGTAACGCGCCGAACAGCACCTGCACCCATCGTCGGAGCCAGCCACCGCGAGCATCAATACTTGGCATAGATGCTCTCCACCACACTGCGAATGTTATTGCCGACGATGCCTACTGCCGTGACCCGGTACAGCGTCGCCGAGGTATTGCTCGGCACATTCACTGCAGTCAGCGTGGTGCCGATGTTCTGCACCCCGTAAAACCCGCCACCGGCAGCGATCCAGTTGACCCCCGACGTGGAATTGAGCCCGGCGCCGGTCACTGTCGTCGCTTCGGCCGGCGGCGCGCATTGCGTCGTGCTGCCACAAACCGCCAGCGTGTAATTCGCCAGTTGCACCGCGCTTTCACCGATGCGCAGGTTAGCCTCGGCCAGTTGGAAAGATTGATTACGCAGGGTCACGCTGCCAGCCATTTTTTCCTGAAGGGTCGCGTTCTGCATCGATGAAACGCCGATCAGGGTCAGCAGCAACAGAAAGACCAGGCTGATCAGCAAGGCCATGCCCTGTTGGCTGTTTTGCATGTTTGGTGGGGTTCTCATCCGGCGCTCCCCTACTGAAGCCGGTTGCGCAAAGCGGCAACCACGGTGAAGGTTTGATCGCGCACGCGGCTGTTGGGGTCCCTCAGCGTCAGGGTCAGGCGCACACTGCGTATCAGCGCGGGATTGGATGGATTGGCGCTGTAGCTGGAGGCCGCCACATCAGTGGTACTCGTGGCCACACCGAACAATACGCCAAACGCACTGACGTTATTGACCAGCACAGCCTGGGTTGGCGTACCGCTGCCGACCCCCATCAATAATTGGTTGTTGCTGAAGCTGTAGATCAACCGACGAATCGGAAAAGATATTTGCCCGCTAATCGCTCTTGCACCCGTGTAAGCCGTGGCGCTGGTTTTACAGTCGGAAACTACCGTCCAGGTCGGCGTACCGCCCGTGTTGCCTACATCTGCCGTCACCAGCGTAAGCTTGAGATTGGCGTTGTCCCAACTGATCGGCGCAATCTGACTGGCGTTGAAATCGCCAGTAGAACTGGCATCCGTCACCGTCCCCAGGCAACCAAACATCCCGACCATACGAATTTCCTGAATCATCTTGCTCAACACGAACCGAGCATCTTCCTGCATCCCGGCGGCGGTGTTTTGGCTGACGTAAGTGTTCTTGGCCGAGATGAACACCTGCGCCACGCCCAGCACCACGATCAGGCTCAACGCCAGGGCGATCAGCAATTCGATCAGGCCGAACCCTCGGCTGGATTGCTTCATGGTGTCGCCGCCGGATCGACCGCGGCACGACTGGTCAGGACAAAGGTGCGGCGCGAATTGGCGACATTGGCGGCGCGCGAGTCATCCCAATTGATGGTGATGGTGTACACCCGCTGATTGAGCGTCACGCTGCCGGTGGCGGTCGCGCCGCCAAAGTTGACGATATTGGTGGTGAAATCGTAGAGGTCCTGGTCCCGGGCGACGTTCAGGTTGGCCGAGGTCGGAGGCGTCACGGTGTAGTCGGCGCCGGAGTTGGCGCGGATTCGGTCCATCATGTCGTAGGCGATAAAACTCGCCTGGCTGGTCATCCGCGCGCTGTCGGTGTATTTGAGCGCGTTCAACTGAATCGCCGCCGCGCCTAATAGCCCCACGGTCAGAATCAACAACGCGACCAACACTTCTATCAGCGTCATGCCCTCCTGTGCGCGCCTGCTCCATTGCCTCATCCGCAATTTCCACCCAATAGAATCCGTCCGTTCAAACACACATTCAGCGTCCTGCTTTGCGCCCCCAGGCTATAAGTGATCACCACCGCCGTGGACGGTGACGACAAACCACCCAGATTGTTGAAATCGATGGCGGTCACTCCTGAGGGTAGCGCTAGAGTCGCGCCGGTGCTCAGCGCTGGAACAACCCGCAATACATTGGCCGGGGTGCCAGTACCGTCGTAGACCGTCAACTCCCCGGTCCAGACGCTGCCACTGGCGGTCGGGCGCAATCGCGTAGTGACACCCCGATCGATGGCCTCCAGCCGGGCGAAATTGAGTGCGCGCTGCAGGTCGCCAATCTCGGTATCGGCGCGGGTACCTTGCACCGAACGGGTAAACATCGGAACGGCCATCGTGATCAAAACCAGAAAAACCGCGAGCGTGATCAGCACCTCGACCAGCGTGAAACCTTTTGTACGATGATCCATCGGTGCCCTCCGTTGCCGTCGGCTATACCTGCTTCTACACGCTAGAACATTCAACCGAGAGATGTACGGTTGTTTTGCCATGACTCGCGCAAGGATTGTGCGAATTGCAGCACTCCACGGAGGGAAAACCATGCATCAGCAAGGCTTTGGCCTGATCGAACTGCTTATGGGACTGGCAATTGCCGGGATTGTTCTGCTGTTGGTCAGTCCGGCGTTCGCCGCGCTCACCGAATCGAACCATCGGGACGAGGCGGCGCAGTCGCTTATCAGCGGCATACGCAGCGCGAGGACCGAAGCGATCATCCGCAGCCAGACCGTGATAATCCACGCCATCGACGACGACTGGAGCCAGGGTTGGCGGATTATTGTGGATGTCAGTGGCAAGGGACATGAGGACACCCGCAATCCACTGCTGTTCGAGCATCGAAGCGGTGCTCGAGTGCCGATTGTCGGCAATTGGCGGGTCGTGAATTTTGTTCGGTTCAGTGGTCTCGGAGAACCACTGATGCCAGACAAGGCTTTTCAAGCGGGGACATTGCACCTCTGCGCGACCCGCGAGCCAGTCAGTCACCAACGGTTGGTGCTGGCTGCAACTGGCCGCGTGCGCCTGGAGAACCTGAAGGTTGCGCAGGCGCTGTGTGCGGAGGAGAAAAGGCTTAAAGCAAAGAACGCACGCGCAGCTCTTTAGGCATGGAGAACGTGATGTTTTCGTCGCGACCGGCCAGTTCATCGGCACCGGTCGCGCCCCACGCCTGCAACTGCTGGATCACGCCACGCACCAGTACTTCAGGCGCGGAGGCGCCAGCGGTGATGCCGATACGCTCGACACCGTCGAACCAGCTCTTTTGCAGGTCTTCGGCGCCGTCGATCAGGTAAGCCGGGGTGGCCATGCGTTCAGCCAGTTCGCGCAGACGATTGGAGTTGAAGCTGTTCGGGCTGCCGACTACCAGCACCACGTCGCATTCGTCAGCCAATTGCTTGACTGCGTCCTGACGGTTTTGCGTGGCGTAGCAGATGTCGTCCTTGCGCGGACCACCGATGGCCGGGAAACGCGTACGCAGGGCATCAATGACGCGGCTGGTGTCGTCCATGGACAAGGTGGTCTGGGTCACGAACGCCAATTTATCGGGGTTGTGCACTTGCAGCGTGGCGACGTCTTTTTCGTCTTCAACCAGATAGATCGCGCCACCATTGGTGCCATCGTACTGGCCCATGGTGCCTTCGACTTCCGGGTGACCGGCGTGACCGATCAGGATGCATTCACGACCGTCACGGCTGTAGCGCGCGACTTCGATGTGGACCTTGGTCACCAGCGGGCAGGTGGCGTCGAATACCTTCAGGCCACGGCCGGCGGCTTCGGTACGCACGGCCTGGGAAACGCCGTGGGCACTGAAGATCACGATGACGTCGTCCGGCACCTGATCCAGTTCTTCAACGAAGATCGCCCCGCGGGAGCGCAGGTCTTCGACGACGAATTTGTTGTGGACCACTTCGTGGCGCACATAGATCGGCGGCCCGAAGACTTCCAGGGCGCGGTTGACGATTTCGATCGCCCGGTCCACGCCGGCGCAGAAGCCACGGGGGTTGGCGAGTTTGATTTGCATGCTGTGCCTCGTGTCTTGCGCGCAAGAAATAGCGAAAACAGTGAAAAACTTTATTGTGGGAGCGGGCTTATTGTGGCGAGGGGGCTCGCCCCCGTTCGATTGCGCAGCAATCGTAAACCATTCACCGCAGACTCATTCAGAATCGCGGAGGCCGGTTTTGGGGGCGCTTCGCGCCCCTACGGGGGCAAGCCCCCTCGCCACACAAGCCCGCTCCCACAAGTTACAGCGATTTGACGTCGATGATTTCAACGTCAAAGGTCAATGTCTTGCCAGCCAGCGGGTGGTTGAAGTCGATGGTGACCTGGTCATCATCGAATTCTTTCACGATACCGGGCAACTCAGTATTGGCCGCATCGTTGAAGATCACCAGCAAACCCGGCGACAGGTCCATGTCCTTGAACTGCGAACGCGGGATGATCTGCACGTTTTGCGGGTTGGGCTGGCCAAACGCGTTTTCCGGCTGAATCGTCAGCGTGCGCTTGTCGCCCGCCTTGAAGCCGAACAGTGCAGCTTCGAAACCTGGCAACAGGTTACCGTCGCCGACCTTGAAGGTCGCCGGGGCTTTGTCGAAGGTACTGTCGACCGTGTCGCCGTTCTCCAGGCGCAATGCAAAGTGCAAGGTGACTTCCGTGTTCTGGCGGATGCGTTGCTCAGCCAATACCTGTTCAGTCATGAACGGTTTCTCCGGTTTTCTTGCTTTTGAACATATCCAGCGCGAGCATCACAGCCCCGACGCTGATGGCGCTATCGGCAAAGTTGAACGCCGGGAAATACCAGCGGTTCTGCCAATGCACCAGAATGAAGTCGATCACATGGCCCAGGGCAATGCGGTCGTACAGGTTACCCAACGCACCACCCAGCACCAACGCCAAAGCGATGGCCAGCCAGGTTTCGTTGCGGCCCAGGCGTTTAAGCCAGACCACCAGCACCGCACTGACCACGACTGCGATCAGGGCAAACAACCAGCGCTGCCAGCCGGAGCTGTCGGCCAGGAAGCTGAACGCCGCGCCGGTGTTGTAGGCCAGGGTCCAGCTGAACAAATCGGGGATCACCACGATTTGCTGGTACATCTCGAGCTTGCCTTCGAAGTAGAACTTGCTGGCCTGGTCAATGACCAGGACCAGCAGGCTCAACCAAAGCCAGCTCAGCCGTCCGAAACGGCCAGCCGCATTAGGCATAGTGACGAACCTCGCCCGCGCCGCTGATGTTGTCGACGCAACGACCGCAGATTTCCGGATGCTCCGGATTCACGCCGACGTCTTCACGGCAGTGCCAGCAACGGGCGCACTTGGCGAAGGCCGATTTGACGATTTTCAGTTTCAGGCCGCTGACTTCGGTAACCACCGCATCGGCTGGTGCCTGTACAAACGGAGCAACGCTAGCGGTCGAGGTGATCAGGACAAAGCGCAGTTCGTTGCTCAGCTTGGCCAGATCGGCGCTCAGCGCCTCTTCGGCGAACAGCGTCACTTCGGCTTGCAGGTTGCCACCGACGGCTTTGGCCGCGCGCTGGATTTCCATTTCCTTGTTGACCGCAACCTTCACCGCCATGATCCGCTCCCAGTAGGCGCGGCCCAGTTCGACGTTTTCCGGCAGTTCGGTCAGACCTTCGTACCAAGTGTTGAGCATTACCGATTCGTTACGCTCGCCCGGCAGGTATTCCCACAGTTCGTCAGCAGTGAACGCGAGGATCGGTGCGATCCAGCGCACCAGCGCTTCACTGATGTGGTACAGCGCGGTTTGCGCCGAACGGCGAGCCTTGCTGTTGGCGCCAGTGGTGTACTGGCGGTCCTTGATGATGTCGAGGTAGAAACCACCCAGCTCCTGCACGCAGAAGTTGTGGATCTTGGAGTAGACGTTCCAGAAGCGGTATTCGCCGTAGTGCTCTTGCAACTCGCGTTGCAGCAACAGCGTGCGGTCCACGGCCCAACGGTCCAGCGCGAGCATATCTTCGGCCGGCAGGATGTCGGTGGCCGGGTTGAAACCGGTCAGGTTGGAGAGCAGGAAACGCGCGGTGTTACGGATCCGCCGGTAGGCGTCCGCACTGCGTTGCAGAATCTGATCGGAAACCGCCATCTCACCCGAATAATCGGTGGAAGCGACCCACAGACGCATGATGTCGGCGCCCAGGGTGTCGTTGACCTTTTGTGGCGCGATCACGTTGCCCAACGATTTGGACATCTTGCGGCCGGACTCGTCGACGGTGAAACCGTGGGTCAGCAGCTCGCGGTACGGCGCGTGATTGTCGATGGCGCAACCGGTCAGCAGCGACGAGTGGAACCAGCCACGGTGTTGGTCCGAGCCTTCCAGGTACAGGTCGGCACGCGGGCCGGTCTCGTGGCCCATCGGGTGCGAACCGCGCAGGACGTGCCAGTGCGTGGTGCCCGAATCGAACCAGACGTCCAGGGTATCGCTGATCTTGTCGTACAGCGGCGCTTCGTCACCGAGCAACTCGGCGGCGTCCATCTTGAACCAGGCTTCGATGCCTTCGACTTCGACGCGCTTGGCGACTTCTTCCATCAGTTCGGCAGTACGTGGGTGCAGCTCGCCGCTTTCCTTGTTCAGGAAGAACGGGATCGGCACGCCCCAGTTGCGCTGGCGGGAGATGCACCAGTCCGGACGGTTGGCGATCATCGAGTGAAGGCGCGCCTGGCCCCAGGCCGGGACGAACTTGGTTTCTTCGATGGCTTTGATCGCCCGCTTGCGCAGGGTTTCGCCAGATGTCGGCTCTTTATCCATGCCGATGAACCACTGCGCGGTGGCGCGGTAGATCAGCGGGGTCTTGTGACGCCAGCAGTGCATGTAGCTGTGTTCGATGATGGTGGTATGCAGCAACGCACCGACTTCAGTCAGCTTGTCGACGATCGCCGGGTTGGCCTTCCAGATGAACTGGCCGCCGAAGAACTCCAGCGACGGTACATACACGCCGTTGCTTTGTACCGGGTTGAGGATGTCGTCGTTGACCATGCCGTAGGCTTTACAGGTCACGAAGTCGTCCACACCGTAAGCCGGGGCGGAGTGAACCACGCCGGTGCCAGCGCCCAGTTCCACGTACTCGGCCAGGTAAACCGGCGACAGGCGATCGTAGAACGGGTGACGGAAGTTGATCAGTTCCAGTTCTTTACCGGTGGTGGTCGCGATGACCGAACCTTCCAGGTTGTAACGGGCCAGGCACGACTCGACCAGCTCTTCAGCCAGCACCAGCAGTTTGTCGCCGACGTCGACCAGGGCGTAGTTGAATTCCGGGTGAACGTTCAGCGCCTGGTTGGCCGGGATGGTCCACGGGGTGGTGGTCCAGATCACGATCGAAGCAGGCTTGGCCAGCGACGCCAGACCGAAAGCGGCAGCCAGTTTGGCTTCATCGGCAATCGGGAAGGCCACGTCGATGGTCGAGGACTTTTTGTTCTCGTACTCGACTTCCGCTTCAGCCAGGGCCGAACCGCAGTCAAAGCACCAGTTCACAGGCTTGAGGCCCTTGAACACAAAACCGCCCTTGACGATTTCGGCCAAGGCACGGATTTCACCGGCCTCGTTTTTGAAGTCCATGGTCTTGTACGGGTTGGCGAAGTCGCCCAACACGCCCAGACGGATGAATTCGGATTTCTGGCCTTCGATCTGCTCGGTGGCGTAGGCACGGCACAGTTCGCGGGTCTTGTCCGCGCCCAGGTTCTTGCCGTGGGTCACTTCGACTTTGTGCTCGATCGGCAGGCCGTGGCAGTCCCAGCCCGGAACATACGGCGCGTCGAAACCCGACAGGGTCTTCGAGCGGATGATCATGTCCTTGAGAATCTTGTTCAGTGCGTGACCGATGTGGATCGTGCCGTTGGCGTACGGAGGACCGTCGTGCAGGACGAACTTCGGACGATCCTTGCCAATTTCGCGCAACTTACCGTACAGGCCAATACTGTCCCAGCGCTGCAGAATCTGCGGTTCGCGCTGTGGCAGGCCGGCCTTCATTGGGAAGGCGGTGTCCGGAAGGTTTAGCGTGGCTTTATAGTCGGTCATTTAAGGCTCTTCATTAGCGATTGGCGCTAGGTGCGACAGGGCACGGGCGGCGGCGACATCCGCATTGATCGCCGTCTTAAGCGCCTCCAGAGAGGCGAAACGCTGCTCTTCACGCAGCTTGTGGTGGAAAACCACCGTCAAACGCCGGTCATACAGATCGCCGGCAAAATCTAAAAGGTGTACTTCCAGGTGGGCCTTGCCATCACCCTGGACCGTTGGCCGCACGCCGATATTGGCGACGCCTGGCCAGGTCTTGCCGTCGATGTCGACATTGACCAGGAAAACCCCGGACAACGGCACGCGACGACGCTTGAGCTGGATATTGGCGGTCGGTGTACCGAGCTGGCGCGCCAGCTTCTGGCCATGCAGCACTCGCCCGGTGATCTGGAACGGACGACCGAGCAGGCGTTCGGCCAAGGCAAAATCGGCGGCGGCCAGGGCATTACGCACCTGGGTGCTGCTGACGCGAATACCGTCCAGCTCGACGGTTTGCGCCGCCTCGACGGTAAAGCCCTGCAGGACACCGGCCTGTTGCAGGAAATCGAAATCACCGACCCGGTCGCAACCGAAACGGAAGTCGTCACCGACCTCCAGATGTTGCACGCCCAGGCCATCCACCAGAATCGTATCGACGAATTCGGCGGCGCTGAGCTTGCTCAGACGATGGTTGAACGCCAGGCACAGGACCCGGTCAACGCCTTCGTCGGCCAGCAGCTGCAGTTTGTCCCGCAGCCGGGCCAGACGCGCTGGCGCGGTGTCGGGGGCAAAGAATTCCCGCGGCTGTGGCTCGAAAATCACCACGCAGCTGGGCACGCCCAACTCGAGCGCACGCTCACGCAGCCTGACCAGGATAGCCTGGTGACCACGGTGAACACCGTCAAAGTTGCCAATAGTGGCGACACAGCCCCGATGCTGGGGGCGCAGATTGTGGAGGCCTCGAACCAGCTGCATAACGCGCTTCTTGCTCATAAAGTGGTCGATTATAACCACACCCGGCGGCCGACGACAGGCAACACCGTAACCCAAAGTAATCGAACCGACAAAACTGCCGGCTCGCCCATGTTTATCGAGGCAAACGCCTCAGCTCAACGCCTTGCGATTGAAGTCGCGCAAACGGAAACCCATCAACAGCAACATGCCGAAATAAGCGACCACACCAGCCACTACCAACGCACCCAGGCGCAGGAACCGCTCCAGCATATGCCCCTGATCCCAGGCCGGCATGAAATGCATCCCGGCCAGCAACACCGCGGACATCACCAACACGGCAATCACCAGTTTGAGCCCGAACTTCGCCCAACCTGGCTGCGGCTGGTACATCTGCTGCTTGCGCAGTTGATAGAACAACAGGCTGGCGTTGATGCAGGCACCAATACTGATGGCCAGCGCCAGACCGGCATGGGCCAGCGGGCCGATCAGCACCAGGTTGAACAGTTGCGTGACGATCAACGTGAATATCGCGATTTTTACCGGAGTGCGGATGTTTTGTTGCGCATAAAAGCCCGGCGCCAGCACTTTGATCACGATAATCCCGAGTAAACCGACGGAATAAGCGATCAACGCACGCTGAGTCATGGACGCATCAAACGCGCTGAATTGGCCGTACTGGAACAGCGAAACCGTCAGCGGCTCGGCCAGAATCCCCAGCGCCAGAGAGCACGGCAACACCAGCACGAAGCACAGGCGCAGGCCCCAATCGAGGATTCGCGAATATTCCTGTCGATCCTTGCTGGCATAAGTCTTGGCCAGGGTCGGCAGCAAAATCGTGCCCAGCGCCACGCCGAGTACGCCGGACGGCAATTCCATCAAGCGGTCGGCGTAGTACATCCAGGAAACGGAGCCGGCCACCAGGAATGACGCGAAAATCGTGTTGATGATCAGGGAAATCTGGCTGACCGAGACACCGAGGATCGCCGGCAGCATTTGCTTCATCACCCGCCAGACGCCCGTATCGCGCAGGTTCAAGCGTGGCAGCACCAGCATGCCGATCTTTTTCAGGTGCGGCAGTTGGTAAAGCAGTTGCGCGAGACCACCGACCAGTACCGCCCAACCCAGAGCCATGACCGGCGGATTGAAATACGGCGTCAGGAACAGCGAAAAGATGATCATGCTGACGTTGAGCAGTGTCGGCACAAAGGCCGGCACCGAGAAGCGGTTATAGGTATTGAGGATCGCCCCGGCCAATGAAGACAGGGAGATCAGCAATATATAAGGAAACGTCACCCGCAACAGACTGGACGTCAGCTCGAACTTCTCCGGCGTATCGGTGAAGCCTGGCGCCGTGGCCCAGATCACCCAAGGCGCGGCGAGCATCCCCAGCGCCGTGACCAGCGCCAGTACCAATGTCAGCAGGCCCGAGACGTAGGCAATGAAGGTTCGCGTCGCCTCCTCGCCCTTCTGGCTTTTATATTCAGCCAGAATCGGCACGAAGGCCTGGGAAAAAGCCCCCTCGGCGAAGATTCGCCGCAGCAGATTGGGCAGTTTGAAGGCGATAAAGAAGGCGTCAGTCGCCATCCCGGCACCAAATGTACGCGCGATCAGCGTGTCACGAACGAACCCCAGAACCCGGGAAAGCATCGTGATAGAGCTGACGGCGGCCAACGATTTGAGCAGATTCATTGAAAGAGTTTGCGCCTGTCGATAAACAGCAGGCGAACAAAGCGCCCACTTATGCGATACTCCGCGCCGCAGCAGCACAGAGCCAAAGCTCGCGAGTTTACAGGTCAAGCGCCGGAAATAAATATCCCGCCTCTTTATACCTACCACTTAGCGGAACGTCTCAACCGCCCTTGACAAGACATCAACTCATCGGCATGATTCGCGGCCTATTTTGTTTGCTATTTCCTAAAAAGTCTTTCGAGGAGCTCGACGGTGGCCAACACACCTTCCGCCAAAAAACGTGCAAAACAGGCTGAGAAGCGTCGCAGCCACAACGCCAGCCTGCGTTCCATGGTTCGTACCTACATCAAGAATGTAGTTAAGGCCATCGACGCAAAAGACGCTGAAAAAGCTCAAGCTGCTTACGTTCTGGCCGTGCCAGTTATCGACCGTATGGCCGATAAAGGCATCATCCACAAGAACAAGGCTGCTCGTCATAAGAGCCGCCTGAACGGTCACGTCAAGGCTCTGAACCTTGCTGTAGCCGCTTAAGCTGTAAGCTTGTTGAAAAACCGACCTCAGGGTCGGTTTTTTATTGCCTGCGATTTGATGAATTCAACACAAAAAAATGTGGGAGCGGGCTTGCTCGCGAAAGCGGTGCATCAGTCAACATCTGTATTGACTGACGCTCCGTCTTCGCGAGCAAGCCCGCTCCCACATTTTGGATCTTTGTTAGCTTATTGAGCGTGCGGCCACGGCAGAATCGGAATGGCCGTCACCGCATTCTGCGGACTGCCCTCGATCAGGCGATCGCTGTAGACCAGGTACACCAGCGTGTTGCGCTTCTTATCGAGGAAGCGCACCACCTGCATGGTCTTGAACACCAGCGACGTGCGCTCCTTGAACACCTCGTCGCCATCTTTCAGCTCACCCTTGAAATTGATCGGCCCGACCTGACGACACGCCAAGGATGCTTCAGCACGATCTTCGGCCAACCCCAAGCCGCCCTTAACGCCGCCCGTCTTGGCCCTGGACAGGTAGCAGGTCACGCCTTCAACCTTGGGATCGTCGAAAGCCTCGACCACAATGCGGTCATTCGGGCCGACGAATTTGAACACCGTCGACACCTGACCAATCTCTTCTGCCGATGCCAGCAACGGCATCGCCAGCAACAAACCCAATAATCCCTTTGCTACACGCATTCCAGTTTTCCCTCAGACCAGGATCAGGTTATCGCGGTGAACCAGCTCCGGTTCCGCCATGTAACCCAACAGACCGACAATCGCATCAGACGATTGGCCGATTATTTTTTGCGCCTCAAGGGCGCTGTAATTGGCAAGGCCGCGAGCGATTTCTCGACCGTCCGGCGCCACGCAAACTACCATTTCGCCACGACGGAAGCTGCCCTGGACCAGCTTGACGCCTACCGGCAGCAAACTTTTGTTGCCTTTGGACAACGCCGTGACCGCACCCGCATCCAGCACGAGAGTGCCACGGGTTTGCAGATGCCCCGCCAACCATTGCTTGCGCGCCGCCAGCAGGCCGCGCTCCGGCGACAGCAACGTGCCGATGCGCTCGCCAGCCTTCAAACGATCCAGCACGCGATCAATGCGACCGCCGACGATGATGGTATGAGCCCCCGAACGAGCCGCCAGCCGCGCGGCACGCAATTTGGTCTGCATCCCGCCACGACCCAGCGCACCACCAGTGCCGCCAGCTACAGCGTCCAGCGCCGGATCATCGGCGCGGGCTTCGTAAATCAGGTTAGCGTCCGGATTGTTGCGCGGGTCAGCGTCGAACATGCCGTCGCGATCAGTCAGGATCACCAGCAAGTCAGCTTCGACCAAGTTGGCCACCAGCGCCGCCAGCGTATCGTTGTCGCCGAAACGGATTTCGTCAGTAACCACGGTGTCGTTCTCGTTGATCACCGGGATCACCTTGAGCTCGACCAATGCACGCAAGGTGCTGCGGGCGTTCAGGTAGCGCTTGCGGTCAGACAGGTCGTCATGGGTCAGGAGAATCTGCGCGGTATGCCGGCCATGCTCACCGAAGCTCGACTCCCAGGCCTGCACCAAACCCATCTGGCCGATAGCGGCAGCCGCCTGCAACTCGTGCATCGCACTGGGTCGTACGGTCCAGCCCAGACGGCTCATGCCGGCCGCCACCGCCCCGGAGGACACCAGCACCAACTCGACGCCCGCCTCATGCAAGGCCACCATCTGTTCAACCCAGACACCCATTGCCGCGCGATCCAGGCCCTTGCCGTCCGCCGTCAGCAAAGCGCTGCCGATCTTCACGACCCAACGCTGCGCACCTGTCACCTTGCTCCGCATCATCTTCAACCTTAGCTTGAGGACAGCGCGACCTGGCACTGCCCGTAACGTTAATCGTGGCTATTTATTACCAACAATCGATTTCCAGATACTAAAACGCCGCTCCAGTGAGCGGCGTTCAAGTTTATCGCAACGAATCAGTCACGCACGTAAATGATTTCCGGACCGTCTTCATCATCCACATCTTCTTCATCCCAATCATCGTCGCCGATGTCATGGACCGACTTCACGCCGCTACGGCGCAGGGCACGCTGGTCATCCAAGGCCTGCAACTGGGCACGGGCTTCATCTTCGATGCGCTGATCGAGTTCGGCCAGCTTCTTCTTTGTAGGCCGGGTCAGCAGCCAGACGATCAGCACGATCTTCCAGGTAACGCATGATGTCGTGGCACAGACGCTCAGTACCGAGCTTGGAGATCGCGGAGATCACGTAGACCGGGCCAGTCCATTCCAGGCGATCAACGATTTCCTTGACGCGCTCTTCGTGCTCTTCCTCAAGGATCTGGTCGCACTTATTCAGCACCAACCAACGATCACGCTCAGCCAGGGACGGGCTGAACTTGGTCAGCTCGCTGACGATCACTTCTGCAGCGTCCGGCGCACTGGTGTCATCCAGCGGCGCCATGTCCACGAGGTGCAGCAACAGACGGGTACGCGACAAGTGCTTGAGGAAGCGAATCCCCAGGCCCGCGCCGTCGGAAGCACCCTCGATCAGACCCGGAATGTCGGCGACAACGAAGCTTTTCCAGCGATCGACGCTGACCACACCCAGGTTCGGCACCAGAGTGGTGAACGGGTAGTCAGCAACTTTCGGCTTGGCAGCCGATACGGCGCGGATCAGGGTACTTTTACCGGCGTTCGGCAAGCCCAGCAGACCAACGTCAGCCAATACCTTCATTTCCAGCTTCAGGTCACGCGCCTCACCCGGCTTACCCGGAGTGGTCTGGCGTGGAGCCCGGTTGGTACTGGATTTGAAACGGGTGTTACCCAGACCGTGCCAGCCGCCATGAGCCACCAGCAGACGCTGGCCGGCCTTGGTCAGGTCGCCGATGATTTCCTGGGTTGCAGAGTCGATAACGGTGGTGCCGACCGGTACGCGCAGTACCAATTCTTCACCTTTCTTGCCGGTGCAGTCGGTGCTGCCGCCGTTGGAACCACGCTCGGCATCGAAGTGCCGGGTGTAACGGTAGTCCACCAGGGTGTTGAGGTTTTCGTCGGCGACCATGTAGACCGAGCCGCCATCACCGCCATCACCGCCGTTCGGGCCACCGTTTTCAATGAATTTTTCGCGACGGAAGCTCATGCAACCGTTGCCGCCGTCACCGGCCTTTACTCGAATCGATACTTCATCAACAAACTTCATAACAAAACGCCTCTCGTCATACGGACGAGCCGAAAAAAACTAGACATAAGACTCTTGCAAAAATGAGCGCAGCGACCTCAAGCAACTACCGCAAATCCCGCTGCTATCACCCATCACAAACAGCTTTGCAAGAGACTCACCCCACAAACGAAAAAGCCCCGTCGCGAGACAGGGCTTTTCCAGCAACTACGTAATTATGCCGCGACGACTGCAGTCTTCGGAACAATGCTTACGTAACGGCGGTTGAAAGCGCCTTTTACTTCAAACTTGATCACGCCGTCGATTTTAGCGAACAGAGTGTGATCTTTACCCATGCCAACGCCGTAACCAGCGTGGAATTGGGTGCCGCGCTGACGCACGATGATGTTGCCCGGAATGATAACCTGGCCGCCATACATCTTCACGCCAAGGCGTTTGGCTTCTGAGTCGCGACCGTTACGGGTACTACCACCAGCTTTTTTGTGTGCCATGAGTCAATTCTCCTAGTGAGGAATTAGGCTGAAATTAAGCCTGAATACCGGTGATTTTGATCTCGGTGTACCACTGGCGGTGGCCCATACGCTTCATGTGGTGCTTACGACGACGGAACTTGATGATGCGGACTTTATCGTGACGACCTTGGGAGATCACTTCAGCCACAACGGTAGCGCCTGCAACAACTGGAGCGCCGATGTTCACGTCATCGCCATTGGCGACCAACAGAACGCGATCAAAAGTCACGGATTCGCCAGTAGCGATTTCCAGTTTTTCGATCTTCAGGTATTCACCTGGGGCGACCTTGTATTGCTTGCCACCAGTAACAATTACTGCGTACGACATGGTATTTCTCCGATAATCCTGCTCACCCAGCTCTTTATAAGAAGAGGTATTGGCTGGCATGGCTGCATAAGGCTGGAAGGCCTGATTGCAATTGCGTAAGGCAGGTGCTGCCCAGGAAGTTCAGGGTGCGCGATTGTACGCAAGCTGACTTGGCGATGCAAGAGGCCGTCCATCGTACCTTGACACCTGCGGACGTGGGTCCTAGCATGCCGCGCAACCCTTCTGGAGCAACTGTCGCTGATGCAACCCCAAGCTTTCTACCGCGCGGTGGCGGACGATTTTAGCGCCGTCGACGGCATCATCAAGAAGCAGCTGACTTCCCGAGTGCCGCTGGTATCGAAAATCGGCGACTACATTACCTCGGCGGGCGGTAAACGCCTGCGTCCTCTATTAGTGTTGCTGTGTGGCAAGGCACTGGGTCGCGAAGGCGATGACCTGCGCCTGCTGGCCGCCACTATCGAGTTCCTGCACACCGCCACCCTGCTGCATGACGACGTGGTCGACATGTCCGGCATGCGCCGTGGCCGTTCGACCGCCAACGCCATGTGGGGCAACGCCCCGAGCGTGCTGGTGGGCGACTTCCTGTATTCGCGCTCCTTCGAAATGATGGTCGAACTAGGCTCCATGCCAGTGATGAAGATCCTCTCGCAGGCCACGCGGATCATTGCCGAAGGCGAAGTGCTGCAGCTGTCGAAGATCCGCGACGCCAGCACCACCGAAGAAACCTACATGGAAGTCATCCGCGGCAAGACTGCGATGCTCTTCGAGGCCTCGACCCATAGCGCCGCCGCCCTGTGCGAAGCCACCGCTGAACAGGCTGAAGCCCTGCGTACGTTTGGTGATCACCTGGGCGTAGCCTTCCAACTGGTCGATGACCTGCTGGATTACAAAGGCGACGCGGAAACCCTGGGCAAGAACGTCGGTGACGATCTGGCCGAAGGCAAACCGACCCTGCCGCTGATCTACACCATGCGCGAAGGCACCCCGGAGCAGGCCGCACTGGTACGCCAGGCGATCCAGAAAGGTGGTATCGAAGACCTGGAAAGCATCCGCGAGGCCGTTGAGGCTTCAGGCTCGCTGGACTACACCGCATCGCTGGCCCGCGATTACGTGGCCCGCGCGATCAAATGCCTCGACGCCCTGCCGGCCAGCGAATATCGCGATGCGCTGGTTGAGTTGAGTGAGTTTGCGGTAGCCCGCACGCACTAACACGCGCCCTTGTTGGAGCGAAGCTTGCTCGCGAAGGCGGTCTATCAGTCGACATTGATGTTGGCTGACAGATCGCCTTCGCGGGCAAGCCTCGCTCCTACAAATCATGTGTCACCCCCTCCTCCGTATAAACCCTATATAATGTGCGACTTTTAGCGATCCTCAATCCAAGGAGCTTTAGTGAGCACGTTGCCACCCTGCCCGAAATGCAATTCCGAATACACCTACGAAGACGGCGCGCAGCTGATTTGCCCTGAGTGCGCCCACGAGTGGTCCGCCAGCGGCGAAGCCGAAGCGGCGTCCGATGACACCGTGAAAAAGGATTCGGTGGGCAATGTCCTGCAGGACGGCGATACCATCACCGTGATCAAGGACCTCAAGGTCAAGGGCACGTCCCTGGTGGTCAAGGTCGGCACCAAGGTCAAGAACATCCGCCTGTGCGATGGCGATCACGACATCGACTGCAAGATCGACGGCATCGGCCCGATGAAGCTCAAATCCGAGTTCGTCAGAAAAGTCTGAAGTTGCTGTGTTCCATCCCGCGCCCGGCGTGGGATGGTGCTTCACCCTCCCCCTTCGCCCCGCAATCCCTCGCAGTAGCCAAACGCCAGCCGTTTTGACCTTACGCAACCTTTACCCTGAAAAAAACACAAACCGCCAATAGGCCCTTGCTATTTGATGAATAAGAATTATTCTCATTGAAACCAATCAATGGAGATGAGACCCATGACTTATTTGATCGATGCCTGGCTGGACCGCCCACACCCATACCTCAGGATCCTGCATCGGGAAACCGGGGAAGTCTGTGCGGTGCTTGAAGAGGAAGCCTTGAACGAGCTGCAGGATCAGGGTGACCTGGACGTCAGTGGCTTGAGTTCCAGCGAGCCGGTGGTGCTCAAGGAACTGGTGCGTAATCTGTTTCTGTTCTGCTATGCCCGGGCGTTGCGCCCGTCGCATGAACTGCACCATAAGCTTGAAATATGAAGATGGCACAAAACCCTGTAGGAGCGAGGCTTGCCCGCGAAGAGGCCATCACATTCAACATCATCGTTGACTGAGACACCGCCTTCGCGAGCAAGCTTCGCTCCTACAGGTTTACAGGTTCAGGTCTTACAGTACGTCGAGCAGCTCGACGTCGAACACCAGTACGCTGTGCGGCGGAATGCTGCCAACGCCTTGAGCGCCGTAAGCCAGTTCGCTCGGCACGTACAGACGCCATTTGCTGCCGGCATTCATCAGTTGCAGGGCTTCGGTCCAGCCAGCGATCACGCCGCCAACCGGGAATTCTGCAGGCTGGCCGCGCTCGTAGGAGCTGTCGAACACAGTGCCGTCGATCAGAGTGCCGTGGTAGTGAGTGCGCACTTGATCTTCACGGGTCGGCTTGGCGCCTTCACCTTGAGTCAGTACTTCGAATTGCAGGCCGGAAGCCAGGGTGGTGATGCCGTCACGCTTGGCGTTTTCAGCCAGGAAGGCCAGGCCTTCGCCAGCAGCCGCTTCAGCTTTGGCAGCCGCTTCGGCTTGCATGATCTCGCGGATCACTTTGAAGCTGGCGGACATTTCTTCCTGGCCCACACGGCTTGGCTTGCCGGCGAACGCGTCGGTCAGGCCAGCCAGAATGGCGTCCAGGTTAACGCCCGGTGGCGGGTTGTCGCGCAGTTGGTCGCCCAACTGACGGCCGATACCGTAGCTGACGCGGGTTTCGTCGGTGGACAGATTTACTTCGGACATGACACTGCTCCGCTGTGCGGACAGCCCTGGAACTTGCCGTGCGAGCACAGCGCATCCCGGAGCGCCCGGAACCAAAAGGGCGAGCAGACTAGCACAGATGCAAGGGTGATGATCAGCTCTGCCAGGTCGACCGGAAGGCAATCGGTACCTTCAGGCTTTCCTCGGCACTGGCGCCGAGTCCGCACATCTCGTCATGAACCGAGGTGTGCACCAGGTTGAATTGCAGCTTGGGAAAAGCGTGCAGCACTTCGCGCGCATGTTCGACCGAACGTAGATGAAACATCTGGCCGCGGGTATCGCTCAACGGATACGCCGCACCATGCATCCGCGCTTCCAGCAGATAGATCCCGCCTTCCAGCGAAATCAGGTTCAGCTCATCGACCTTCCCGGCGATGGCATACGCATTCAGCTCTTGCAGGTTCATGAGCGCACCTCTGACAGTGACGAATCAAGACCCCTACAGGCATATGCCTCGACGCTTCAAAGCACAAGCCACAAACCGCACCGCCCGTCTGTTTCGCCCTGCCTTTGTGGGAGCGGGCTTGCTCGCGAATGCAATCTTCCAGTCTCTGTTGATGTTGACTGACACACCGCTTTCGCGAGCAAGCCCGCTCCCACAGGGGGCTTGTGGGATCAATGCTTGGTCAGTTTATCCAGGTAGCCCATCGCAAACGCCGAGATCACGAAGGTCATGTGGATGATCACGTACCACTTCAGATGCTCGGGATCGACGTTCTTGGCGTCCATGAAAATCCGCAGCAGGTGGATCGACGAAATCGCCACGATCGAGGCCGCCACTTTCATCTTCAGCGAAGACGAATCCATGGTCCCCAGCCAGTGGAGCTTCTCTTTGTTCTCGTCGATGTCCAGCTCGGACACGAAGTTTTCATAACCGGAGATCATCACCATCACCAGCAGGCCGCCCACCAGCGCCATGTCGATCAGCGACAGCAGCACCAGGATCAGGTCCGATTCCGCCATCGAGAAGACATTGGGGATGACATGGAAAACTTCCTGGAAAAACTTCAACGCCAGTGCCAACAAGCCCAGGGACAGTCCGAAGTAGATCGGCGCCAGCAGCCAGCGGGAGGCGTACATTGCATTTTCGATAAAGCGTTCCATTGAGTCTCACACAAGGGCTGGTAAATGGCCGCGAGTATATCAGCCGTATGTAACAGCCAGAAACCGCCCGGAAATCCGCAACCTGCGCGTGTGTGACAAGGTTTTTCTGCTAGTGTCCAAACCATTGACAGCTTAGCGACACCGGACAGGAAGACAGGAAATGGATGTGCGATTGCCTTTAACGAGTGCCGGACTTTGCTTCGCGCTGCTGCTCGGCGGATGTTCACCCAGCGATGAGAAGCGCCAGGTCAGCCTCGAAGAAAAAACCGCGCAGTTCGAAAAGTCCCTGGATGCCATTGCGGACCCAAAACTCAAGGACGCCGTCGCCGAACTGGGCGGTTCGCTGCTGTTGCTCGAACGGGCGCAACTCAAGCTCGACAGCAAACCGCTGCAAACCGAGTACAGCGAAGATGCCCTGGCGGTGCTCAAGCACTACCCCACGCCGCAAGCGCTGGTGGACACCTACATCAACGGCCTCTTCGTACTGCACAAGGACTCCAGCTCCGATTACCTGACCGATCTGCAGCCGGTATTCCCCTTCAACTTCAGCATTCCAGCAGCCTTCCTCTTCCCCCATGGCCTGGAATGGCAATCGGTGACCCTGAGCAACAAGCGCGTCATCCCCTTCCAGCCAGAATGGTCGGAAACCGATCCCGGCATCCAGTTGAGCCCTTCGAGTTCGAACCTGACCAACCCCGATGACCTGACGGTAACTTACCCATTCATCGACGGCCTGGACGTGGAAAACAAGAACCAGCCACAACCGGTCAGCCTGCAAGGCAAGGTCGAGGTGGTTGCGCCACGCCGCCTGTACAGCTTCGACCTGACGAAAAAAGACGTTGGCCAGACCCGCACCAACGACAACCTCAGCGTCACCCTGCTGAAGCTCGGTACCAACTACGCCGAAGTCGAACTCAGTAACGCCTTGCCGCTGGCCCCGGAAGTCAGCGAAACACCGCTCAACCCGCTGATCGTGCAAGCCAGGGACAGCACCGGGCAGTTTCTCTCGCGCTCGGGTTCGATCAACGAAACCGCCGCGCAAATCGCCTTTTACCAAAAACAACTCGCGCAACTGCAACAACAGAAAGCCTGGACCGAGACGCTTGAAAAGCAACTGGATGAAGACCAGCGAGCGTTTGAGAAGCAGCAGACCCGGCATTACACCAAGGTGTATTTCAACGGCCCGATCGAGACGCTCGAAGTCAGTGTGCTGGACTTCTCCAGCGCCACCGTGACGCGCAAGGACCTGAACCTGCCGATACGCCGCTTTGATCACGACACCACCGAAAAAACCATCCAGCCGTTGAGCTTGCCGGTGGTGGTGTACGACGATCAGGCGCCGATCTGGCTCAAAGGCGCGACACTCGGCGAGGAACAGCTGAAAAAGAGTGTCAGCATTACCCAGTCGGTGGATGACCCGAGTGCGGCGCGTATCGAGTTCGATCATCCGCGCAGCTTCAACGATGAGCTGCTCGGTTCATCCTTCAGCCCCGGCGAGAGCCCGGTCACGTTCTTCACCGCCGACGATAACGGTAAGCGCGATGAACCGATTGAATTGCCGGCCGAGGCTTACCAGATCGATCCGTTGCGCGGGGTCATTACTTACGATTTGAATCTGTTTCCAGAAACACCGGTTTTCGCGGTGGGCTCGATGCCGCTGTTCCTGGCCACGATCGAACAGAAATCACTCGACGCGAACCAGCTGCCCAAGGGTCTGGAACTCAAAGGCAATGCGCTGGTGGTCGATCTGAAGCTGTTTCCCGCCCAGGAATGGCGCTTTTTCGCCAAGGACGACAGCGGTAATTATCTGAAAGAGATTCTTTCGGTCACACATGACGCGAGCGCAGAAGGCCCCGCGCTATTTGGCGTGCATTATTTCTACGGCCAGCCAACACGGCTGGAAACCTACCAACGCACCGACCTCGCCACCGTGCAATATGGTTTTGAGGTCAAACTCGACAAAACCGAGATGCCCGATGCTGATCAATGATCAGGGCGAAACTCGAAGCCACCCAGGCTTCGACTACGGCCACCATTGATTTCCCGCAGCTGGGCTTGCAAGTGCAGGCTCCAGATTTGCGGATCATCGGCCAGCTCATAGCCATGCAGGGTCAGGCTTTCAACAATCGTGTCGAGGATCGATTCGGCCACGAACGGGCCATGAAACGGGCCTTGAGCCTTGATGGCGGAAGGTTGTTCGCCGGCCATTCCGGCGGCGAAGAGTAAGGTCCACATGCCCGTATCCCCCGCCAATGGGCGGATGGCGCACTCGATACGGGTCACAAGGCCCAGGCATTGACGTGTGAGGCAGAGGTTGCGCGACATGGCGGCGACCCTCGGTAGATCCGGTATTCAGCCTCCATCGGAAGGCTGTTTCGATCCAGTGATTACTGTCCTTATCCTTGAGCTGAGAATAGAAGAAAAGTTCGTATCGCAAGCAAAGCGAAACCAGAAGGCGCCGAGCGGTCATTGTGTGAATATTGACGTCAGACTGATGGCACTTTTTCTACTGATTGTCGATTTCACCAATGCATAAAAAAAGTGGGAGCGGGCTTGCTCGCGAAGGCGGAGTGTCAGCCAACATCGATGTCGGCTGACAGATTGCATTCGCGAGCAAGCCCGCTCCCACAGGGGTTTGGCGTGAACTCAGATCAGGCAGGCTTGGCCTCGACCAACGCTTCCAGCGCAATCTCCTTCTCGGCTTCCTTGAGGTCCTCCTCGCTGATCATTTCCGCGATCACTCGCAGGCGTTCCACGACTCGCGCATTGACGCTGCCTTCAGGGAATTCGCCGTTCTCGTCCGGCGAACCGGCCGGCTCGCCCACCAACAAGCTCAGGGCTTCGTCAGCCTGGCGGACCGCGTAGACATGGAACTGCCCCGCGCGCACTGCCGCCAGCACTTTCTCGTCGAGCATCAACGTCGCCACGTTAGCCTGGGGAATGATCGCCCCTTGCTCACCGGTCAAGCCGCGAGCCTCGCAGAGGCGGAAGAAGCCTTCGATCTTCTCGTTGACCCCGCCCACCGCCTGCACTTCACCGAACTGGTTGATCGAACCGGTGATCGCAAAGCACTGCTTGAGTGGTGTTTTCGACAGCGCCGAGATCAGCGTGCACGCTTCGCCCAACGACGCACTGTCACCATCGACATAGCCGTAGGACTGCTCCAGCGCGATGCTCGCGGAAATCGCCAGCGGGAATTCCTGCGCATAACGGCTGCCCAGATACCCGGTGAGGATCATCACGCCTTTGGAGTGAATCGGCTGGCCCAGGTTGACCTCACGCTCGATGTCGACAATCCCGCTGCCACCCGGATACACCGTGGCGGAAATCCGCGCCGGCACGCCGAACGCCGAGTCACCGACTTCCAGCACCGTCAGCCCGTTGCACTTGCCGACTGCCGCGCCATCGGTATCGATCAGGATGATCCCGGCCAGCATGTCGTCGAGAATCCGCGCCGAGACGCGCCCGGTGCGGGTCGCCTTGGCCTTGAGCGCACGCTCGATGTGCCCGGCATCGGTCATTTCATCACCCGCCAGGTGACGAATGAAATCCGCCTCGCTGACCAGTTGGAACAGGTCGCCAATGCGCGCCGACAAACGCCCCTGGTGTTCCGCCAGACGTGCGCTGTAGGTCGCCAGACGCGCCACCGCATCGGCGGTCAGCGGTGCCATGCCTTCTTCGGAAGTGCGAGTCTTGAGCAACTGGGCGAACTGCTCCAGGCTCTCGTCGACCATAGGGATGTCTTCGTCGAAGTCCACCAGGACGCGGAACATCTCCTGGAAGTCCGGATCGAGGTCTTGCAGCGTGTAGTAGAGCTGCCGGGCGCCGATGATGATGACTTTGACCTGCAACGGAATGTGCTGCGGAGTCAGGGTCACGGTGGCCAGACGCCCGAGTTCACCGAGCGGCGATTCCATTTTCAGTTTGCGCGATTGCAGGGCGCGCTTGAGCGCATCCCACACGAACGGCTCGCTGAGCATTTTTTCCGCTTCAAGAATCAGGAAGCCGCCGTTGGCCCGATGCAATGCACCCGGGCGCAGCTGCCGATACGTCGTGTAGAGCGCTCCCTGATCGGTGCTGTATTCGATACGGCCGAACAGGTTTTCGTAAGTCGGGTGCGGTTCGAACACCACCGGTGCGCCGCCGCTGGCCGAATGTCCGACCACCAGGCTTGGCGCGTATTGCTCTTCGAGCATCTTGCGCGCGACGGCATCGACCTTGCTGTCGTCGACCAATTGCTCGACCACGGTTTTCAGCAGGTAAACCTGCATTGCTTGCAGGTAACCGCACACCGCGGCGTTCTCGGCGTATTTCTCCGACAACGGCGAAAGCAACGGCTGCAAGGCCAGGGTGATGGTTTCTTCGTTGAGCTGGCGCAGTTGATTGCTCGACTCGCGCTTCCATTGCGGCAGGCTGGCGAGTTCTTCGTTCAGACGCTCTTCCAGACCGGAAATGTCTTCGTGAAAACGCTCGCGATCGGCTTCCGGCAATTGCGCGAACTCGGCTTCATCCAGCGCCTTGCCTTCGCTCATCGGGGTGAACGCAATGTTGCTCGCGTCGCGATACAGCGCGACTTCCTTCTCCAATGCCAGGCGCTCGATGATGTCCAGCGCCTTGTCGTAGCGCTGGTTGAAGGCGCGGTCGATGGCGCTTTTCTTTTGCTGGTAGGACGGGTGCTCGAACACGGCCGGAAACGTTGCCAGCAGGTTGTCGATCAGGCCGTTGATGTCGCCGATGAATGCGCCGGCGGTGCCGGATGGCAATTCCAGGGCACGGGGTTCGCGCGGTTCATCGAAATTATTGACGTAGACCCAGTCCGCCGGGGTCTGCAGGCGCTTGCCTTCGGCTTTCAGGTAGCGTTTGACGAACGAGAAACGGCCAGTGCCGGGCTCGCCCATGACGAAAACGTTGTAACCGGGGCGTGGCATGGCCACACCAAACTGCAAGGCTTCAACAGCACGTTCCTGGCCAAGCACACCGCGGAAGGGCTCCAGATCATTGGTGGTAGAGAAGCTGAACTGTTCAGCGGAAAACGGACGGGTCAGCGCTTCGGGCGCTAGACGCAAGCTGGCAGCAACAGGATCAGGCATCGGGCTTCCTTACATCAGGCGGGGCAGATAGCGGCATTCTGGCGCTGCCCATACCCGACTGGCAAGGCGCGCCTCAAGTCAAAGCATAGACAAACCACCATCGCCCGGCGGGGCGGGGGCAAATCAATGTTTACCGCGAATGTTTTGGAAAAAATCACGGAACCCTTGGAACGTGCCTAAACTCCAAACTGCGCGGCTGGAACTAATAACCGGCCCACTGGTGTCGAGTTGGCACCAGAACCCCTTGTCCATTGGTATGCACACAAAGAGAACAAAGCTATGAAACGGATTCTTCTCGGTACTCTCTTCACCGTTGTATCCCTCAATGCTATGGCTCAAGCGCCAGGCGGCCCGGATTGTGGTTGGGGCAACATGCTGTTCGAAGGACAGCGCGGCACCCCGGCTCACTTCCTGGCATCCACCACGAACGGCACCTCGGGTAACGCAACATTTGGTATGACTTCCGGTACCAACGGTTGCTCGACCAACGCGGCGCTGACCTATGGCGGCAAATCCTGGATTGCCATGAATGGCATGATGAACGAGCTGTCCGAAGACATGGCCAAAGGTAACGGCGAAGCGCTGACTACCTATGCCGTGGTACTGGGCGTGGCGCCGGAAGATCGCGCGCACTTCGCCGCTGTGACTCACGAGCACTTTCAGCAGATCTTCAGCAAAGCTGACGTGACCGCTGACGACGTGCATACCAACACCCTGGCCGTCCTGAAGAGCGATCCTCGTCTGGCCAAGTACGCCACTCAAGCTTAAGCTCGAACCAACCGCTCCTTTCGGGGAGCGGCTTTTGTTTTTTGGACCTGCCCCTCTTTGGGTCTTTGTTTCTTCCGACTTAAGTTGCCCACTATGCTCAAACGCCTTGCCTGGCTGGCGCTCTGTGTCTGCGCCCCGCTGTCCGCCGCGCCACACATCGACGATCAACGTTTGCAGCAACTGGCCAACGACCCTTTCTGGATTTCCCTGGGTCATTACGAAACCGCCAAACTTGGCGGCTGGCGCAGCTATGTCAGCGACAAGAAGTTCTT